>NZ_PNCV01000011.1:0-101604 GCF_005886925.1 Pseudoalteromonas sp. S3260 | reverse complement strand
GGTGATCACCGGACGGATACATTTATTATTTTCATGGGGATCAAACGAATCAAGTCAGCTGAAAACTGAGTCTCAAGAAGTGAGTTTTTTACAAGCTTTTGGCGGGTTTAGAGAGCGGATAATAGAGACGTTTTTAGTAGGATAATTTGAAATAATTCACATCATTCAGAGAGTTTAATTATTAGGCTTAGGTTTCATCTGACAGGCCCATATGAGCGAGAAGCAGACGGTCGAGTAAACTCGTTTTTGGACAGAACCTTGTTAGAACTTTTGATCTAACAAGGTTGTTTTCAGATAAAAAAGTATCTTGAAACCATGAAAGTTTAGAATAGACTCCGTAACGTTTTCTCCAACAAACTCATGACGGTAGCAGTTTATTTTCGTAAATTCTTGTAATTAAAAATTAAGCTATTTCTTTTTATTTTTGGTTAGAAATCAACTCTCTTAGACTAACAATCGTACCTTTCCCAGTAGCATCTAAAACTTCTTTTGAAAATGATTTTTGGTAGCTATTTTTTTTAGTAGGGCAGCCCCCAAGAAAAGGTTTGAGTTTAGCTTTACAGCTGTCACCACAGGTTCCAGCGTTAACACCAAGAACATCAAGCAGCATCCCCTCAAGACATATGGGTGTAGATAAAATCACTTTGATCTTATGCTTCTCTGCATACGCCCAATCTTGTTGTTGTATTGCTACATCACTATCCATCAAAACATATCGTTTGTCATAAGCCGCTTCTTGGCTTTTTTTAGCAGACATGAGAATATTTCTAGGTGAGCCACCATCTGATGATTCAATTTTAACTACTTGCCCCGTTTTTCGGCCGTCATAGTTATCTTTCATATGATTCAAGAACGCCCTGTCGTGTATTCCTTCACCAACGACGATAAGTGACGCAATATTAGCCTTTCTAATTTTCTTCTTCGCCAACTTCAACACTCCTATACGTTGGGTACTGCACCTAAAGCACCAGCTTGGTACTTAGCGTAAAGGTTATCATCGGCACGAATGCCTACCATTTCATCCAAACGCCATGCATCACTTTCAAGGGACTCTTTTTCTACGAGGTAGACTTGGTGTTTCTTGAGTATGTTGAGCACTTCAGGTGTGTGACAGGTAAAAATAAGTTGTGCATCATGCTGGTTAGTCTCTTTGTGCTTAAACCAATTCAGAATGACTGGTAGCATATGAGGATGTAGGTCGTTATCAATCTCATCTAAGATAGCAACACCACCATATTGTAATACTGGAAGTACCCTGCGAAGCATTACAAAAAGAGCTTTAGTACCGCTAGATTCCTCGAAGAATGGGAGTGTAAATTCACCTTTTTCGCATTTATGGATAGCAAAAGGAAAATCAAACTCTATTTCGTCTCCTTTTTCATCTGTAAGTTTTTGCGGCTTATATTCAATATCGTGAATTCCCAAATCGAAGTCAAAGACAGCTTGATGTAATCTCTGTTTCAAATCAATATCGTCTTTTAGAAACTCGGTCGCTTCAAGAATATCACCATCATTGAAATGTCTACGCCCCAACATATTCACATTAAAAATAAAGCTTTCAAAGTACTCATAGAACTTAGATGCGTTAGACACACTCTGTTGGAATGCTGCTGAAATAACAGAGACATTACTTCTTACTTTCTTGGCTTGAGCTACAGAAAAGCCGAAACCTTTTTGCTTGTAGCTGTATCCATCCTCAGCTTTCTCTCTGACGAATACATAGGAGTAGCTACGACTCGTTTTTTTATAAAGCGATTCCAACAATACATCGTTTTTTGTAATCGATAATTTGTATTTGTACTGCTCCCCACCGAGTATGAAGTACAGCTCAAAATCAGTAGACTTATCGGTGTACAATCGGTGTGGCATGTATGGGATACTCTCAGATGGTTTATAGTCGAACACAGAAGTCGATATAAATGAGCCAAGGAAAGCGAGTGGGCGCAACAACTGAGTCTTACCAGCACCATTAGCACCAACAACAGCTAATACCTTGTTCAGACGCTCACCAGACTCTAGGTTTATGTCGTAGTAGGAAGCTGATGGTTTTTTCCCAACTTCGAAAGATACTTCTTGCTCACTGCCAAAAGAGTAGAAATTTTCACAGATAAATTTTATTAGCACTGAAACACCATAATCAACGTATTTCTGTTGATTATGGTGCTTAGTATAGGTAATTGCAAGTGTGTTCAGGGTGATGCAGGTCAAAAAATCAAGTTGTTTAGTAGTCCCGATCTAACCTAATCTCATGTTACTCTAAATATACGTTACTGTTATTACGCAAAGTAAGTCAAATAATGCTTTAGTGAAGTGAGTTTTAAATTCATCGAAACAAAGAATGGTATATCATAAACAAGTAAGTACCATAAAGCGGTAAGTCGGGTTGTTTCTGGTAAATTCATCATTATTGTCGGATGGTGTGGTTGGCCGGACGCTTACGATGAGATGGATAAGATATGGTTATATTTATCCCTTCATTGAAGCATATGCAGGTATTGGTATGGTTTCCCAACTACAGCCTCTCGCAGTGGCACCATTTTCATTGTTTATCGGCACAGTTGGAGCAATTTCAGTTTTCAAAGCCGTTTACATCGACAAACGCCAGTTAAAGTGTGCCTGTGTAGGCGGCGATAGCAGTGTGCCACTTGGATTTGTATCGCTATCTGAAAACTTATTTATGATCGCGGGAGCATTGATTATGCTGCTGATGTAAAGGTATAGCTCTATTCGGCGGCCCCTTAACTGTTAAGATTAGACCTAGGATGCCAGCCCACACCTTTCTAATTCATATGTAACATTTTTTCTGTCGTACTGGCATCAAGATAACCAGAACTGAGCAAACAATCTCAAAGGTTGTACAAAATAACACTAAAGTTTTTTCATTAAGTTTTATTGTTATGCTCTTGTGGTGGCTTTCGCCACCACTTTATTAGTTTTCAAGTTCCACCATATCTTTCGCTGCAATGTCACCAGACACTAGCTTTACAGTTGCGAAATGATCATTCACAATTTTAGTAATTTGTACCGTTCCTACCTTTTCGATAGTGTAGGGATCTTCACCTTCACTCAATACTATTCTTTCATGGAATCTAATAACACTGTATTTTTGCCCAACCTCTGCGCCATGCTTAGCACCAATACAGATTAGAGTTCGATTATCAGAACTTTCTACTACCTGACCTCTCATCATGTATTTATGATAAAAAGTGGTATTGGAACAACCCACTAAATATAAACCGAATGTAAGCAATAAAAGAGCTTTTATATAGGGTGTTTTCATCACTGTTACCTCATTTGACTAACTAATTATCTATACACTTTTTTATGAATTCATTTGTTTTTCCGGCCAGCCCCCGAAGGTGCTTGATGACAACTCCAAGGCTTATGAACAGAGTTATCTTTGATGTTCTGATCAACAAATTTATAGTAACTTTCTTTAGTATGTGTCCACCAATCATCATGAACATCTGCGCCATACTTACGGATTACCTCCTCAATCCCATCAAGGCTTACGTTTGCGGCATCATAGGCAAGGTGTATTTCACCTTCTTTGATGTTGTAACTAACTTCATCTATACCAAAAAGCTGATCTATTTCTTTTACTAACTCGTCACAGCTTTCTTCTGTGACATTGCTAAGCTTTAGGTTTCGAACAACTAAATTTTGCTCTTTAACGCCAACTCTATGATTTAAATCGCTCATAATTTTTCTCCTAATGTTTGTGTGAATGCTGTTGATTGCTATCTTTCATTTCTTCCATTTTACGGTTCATCTGCGGCATCATGTTCCCCATCATTTCTAAATGATGTTCAGCCATCTTGATTTGTTGATGCATTGGCATTTCTTCCATGTTTTTGTGCATGGATTGCATCATCTTCATCATTGAACGGTGATGTTCAACCATCATCTGCTGTTGCTTTTCAGGATCTTTTTCAGTTTTAATGGCATGGACTTCCTTTTTCATTTCCATCATCTTTTTGTGCATTTCTCCCATGTTCTCATGTGGTATTGCCATGCCTTGATGCATATCAGCTTTGTTCGCACCTTCATGTTTATGCTCATTGTTTTGGGCAAATGAGCTAGTGGTTATCAGTAGTGAACTAATAAATAAAATTGATTTAGTTAACGTTTTCATGATTTTTACCTTCTACACTTTTATTAAAATTTGGGATCCAACTTGGTGTCGATTCCATATACCTGTGGTACTCCGAACCAAACTCAGCAATCGCTTGTGCTTCTTCGCGTTTCGCTAGCTCGACGTAAACAACGACTAAGATCGGAAACATCGCAAGTGTTGGGATTGTCGGCCACTGCAATAAAAAGCCGAACATGATTAGAATGAAAGCTACATACTGTGGGTGGCGACACCTTGCATACCATCCAGTTGTAGCCAATTGATGATGTTTTTGCGCGTGATGCAATACATTCCATGCTGAAGACAACATAAAGAAACCTGCAACAATAAACACCATACTCACTATATGAAATGGGTCCCAATGGGCATCACCTTGAAATCCAAAGAAAGTATGTAATAAATGCCCATTTTCATGCGCAAAGAAATTTACTTCTGGATAGGTCTCCGTCAGCCACCCCGACAGAAAATAGATAGTTAAAGGAAAGCCATACATTTCAGTAAATAGGGCAACAATAAAGGCAGAGAACGCGCTTAGACTTCTCCAATCAGTTGATGTTTTTGGTTTGACAAAACTAAAGGCAAAAAAGATAAAAATTGCTGAGTTCAGTATCACCATCGACCATAAGCCATAATCATATGTTTCATTCATCACTGCTTTCCTTTTTATGTGATTCCTTACGTGCCTTTTCTAACCCTTGTATGTAGCCATCGTGATAGGCTGCATTTTTATCCGTGAGTTCTTGAAAGCTCTCTTCCTTTTTTTCATCAGGCGCATGTGAATGATCGTGACCATGTTTACCATGACTGCCATGCATAAATACGTGCATCAAGGGGCATAGCAATAAAATCAAGTAGGGAAGAAATTGCAGCATATGTTGACCATGCTCAAGCACTAAGAAGTAGGTCACTGCGGCAATAAGTGCCAGTGCAGCCCAGCCTGTAGGTGTTGACCAAAAATTAGGGTGTTGATTTTTCATATTGCCCTCCTAAACGACTTTTAAGACACCGCGATACATTTGCATCTGACAGTGAAACTCATGCTCTCCCGGTGATAAGTTCAATAGGGTAATTTGAGTAATTTCATTTAATTTAAGCTGTTCGCTTATATCCAATGAAGGAATAAGCATTGTTTCAGCGCAGGGGGATTGATCTTTGCGCATAAACTTCAGAGTGACAGGTTGGCTAGCAGACACCTGAATTGAGGATGGGGAATACACACCATCCCTCACTTCAATGAGTACTTCATTACCTTGAACGATTGTTTTATTGGGTTTATATAGCCAAAACCACCAAACAATCAGCGCGATTAACATTAAGCCTAATAAGTTAATAACCATCATTGTGATTCTCCTTAATGCTCTTTTGCTTTAAAAAAGCGAAGTCGATTTGCATTTGACACTACAGTCAATGACGAAAACGCCATTGCAGCACCTGCAATTACAGGGCTAAGCAGAATGCCAAAGAAGGGATATAGAACCCCCGCAGCAAAAGGAATCCCGGCTACGTTATAGACAAACGCGCCAAACAAGTTTTGTTTGATATTTCGTAAAGTAGCTTTGCTTACCGCTATGGCATCAGCAAGGCCATGAAGTGAACCACGCATTAGGGTAATGTCAGCACTTTCGATAGCTACATCAGTCCCTGTGCCTATGGCGAAGCCAACATCGGCTAACGCTAGCGCAGGAGCATCGTTGATGCCATCTCCTGTCATACCAACAATTTCGCCGCCTTCTTGTAGCTCTTTCACCTTGTTGGCTTTATCTTCTGGCAGCACTTCAGCAAGAAACTCACTAATACCCACTTTTTTAGCTACGGCGGCAGCGGTTTCCTTGTTATCACCCGTTAACATGATGACGCGTATACCATTAGCATGAAGTCGTTTGATAGCAGAGATTGAGTCTGACTTGATAGGATCTGCAACAGCAATGATTGCTGCAAGTTCACCATCTACAGCAAAGTACATAGGTGTTTTGGCTTCTTTGGCTAAAGACTGTGCTTGTTCAACAAAGCCTGTGAGGTCTATGCCTTTTAACTTCATTAGTTTATCGTTTCCGAAAAGCAGGGCTTTGTTGTTGCAGCTTGCTTCTACACCAAAACCCGTAATGGCGTTAAAGGCTTCAATTTTTAGTAACTCAATATCCTGATCTAACGCACTTTCAACAATCGCTTGCGCTAAAGGATGCTCTGAGCCGCTTTCTAAACTTGCTGCAAGCTGTAGTACGTCTTTTTCGTCAGTAGCTTTTGCTAAAATAATATCGGTTACCTTAGGTGCCCCTTCAGTAATAGTGCCCGTTTTATCTAAAATCATGGCAGTGATTTTAGAGGCGGTTTGCAGTGCCTCACCGTTGCGAATAAGCACTCCGGCTTCTGCTGCTTTTCCTACTCCCACCATGACAGACATGGGTGTTGCCAAGCCTAAAGCACACGGGCAGGCAATAATAAGCACAGTAGTTGCTGAAACGATGGCAAAAGCAATGGCTGGCTCAGGTCCAAAGTTAAGCCATGCTAGCGCACTTAACACAGAGGTGATCATCACGACAGGTACGAAAAAAGCTGAAATAACATCGGCCAAACGGCCAATCGGCGGTTTCGAATTTTGTGCTCGTTTCACCATATTGATGATTTGCGCAAGCGCCGTGTCTTTTCCAACACGTGTGGCTCTAAATAAAATCATGCCTGATTTGTTCAAAGTACCTGCGACAACCTCATCTTCTTCAGCTTTTTCAGCAGGCATAGGTTCGCCTGTCAGCATGGACTCATCAATAGAGGTGTGTCCTTCCAATACCACGCCATCGACGGGAATTTTTTCACCCGGTTTTACCTTCACAATATCGTTAAATAAAACCTGCTCAATACCTATCTGAACTTCTTTGTTGTCACGAACCACGGTTGCTGTTTTGGCTTGCAAGCCGATAAGACGTTTAATGGCCTCAGAGGTTTTACCTCTGGCTTTGATTTCTAATGCTAAACCTAAATCAATTAAGCCAATGATCATGGCGGTAGCTTCAAAATAAACATGCCGTGCCATCAATGGAACAGCGTCAGGTGCAAACACGACAACCATCGAATACAACCAAGCCGTGCCTGTTCCTAAAGCAATTAGGGTGTCCATATTGGCTGAATGATTTTTGAAGCTCTTCCATGCTCCTACATAGAAATGCTTGCCTGAAAAATACATAACACCAAAAGTTAAAATGCCTACAACCAACCAAGAAATTCGTTCAAGGTTTGTTTCAACCGTCATTTCTCCAACTACAATGCTGTAGATCATCAAAGGAACGCCGAGTGAAAGGGCAATAAACGTATCGCGCATTAGCTTTTTGTAATATGCAAAATCCGCAGCCTCTTTCTCATCAAGCGCATCTGTTGCTGAGCTATCATCAATTGGCTTCGCGTTATACCCCACTGACTCAACAGCTTTGATCAACTCTTTTGTTTTAGCTGTCCCATAAACTGTTACTGTCCTATCAGCAAAATTCATTTCCGCACTGACGACTCCAAGAGTTGCCTTCAACGCCCCTTCAATTTTGCCTACACAGCTAGCACACCCAGCACCTTCAATGATAAGCTGTTGGTTATGTGATACTTTCTCCAACGTATTCTCCTTACTTTTACACGAAGAGGATTGAGCTTTTGCCTGACAGCAACAGCCTGATTCAGTTTTTATATTTGTGTTAGTAGCCACCCTTTTTCCTCCTATGCTTTTTTAATTTGCTCAAAGTTTTCGATGAGATGACAAACCATGTTTGCAGTCGGTGCTTTGTCTTCCATTTCTTCCCATCGAGAAAGCGCAGAAGACATTTTTCCTCGAAGTGCCAACATTGCTTGAAACTGCTTTTCTGTTTCTTCAAGCCGCTCTTTGATCAGGCTTCTGACTAATGGGCACGCACTTTTACCATCTTCAGATTCATTAATAATTTCCTTGATATCTGCAACGGAAAAACCAAGGTTTCTGGCACTTAAAATGAATTTAAGTCTCGATACTTCTTTATTCGAGTATGACTTGTAGCCGTTCACTGACTTAGCAGGTTTTAACAATCCTAATCTGGTGTAATAGCGCACCGTATCAGCAGTCGTTCCAAGGCTTTTTGCCAGCTCCGCAACTTTCATATTCACTCCTCAGTTTTTTAGCTAAGTTTGTACTCTCATCTTCAGCTTAGACCTGTGTCTAAGACACAGGTCAAGTACTAATTCTAGTGAATAAGCTAAAAACTAATTTTTTGGTAAAAGAGAAATCTCGGTCAAAATCGACAGCATTAAGTACTGTAAATAGCAATAGTTTGAGCATGTTCATCATGCCTCCAAAAAATATTGTGCTAATTGTTCAAAACGGTTGGTAATTTAAACCAATCAGTAAATCGTTTTATTTTTGATGGGACTGGCGAAAAAAAGGCGCACTGATCCCGTGATTAGCCAATAATTGGTGGACGATAAAGTAAGAGATGGATACCAGATTTTGGTAGGGGTATACGCTGTAGAATTAGCTCAGAATGAATATTGCAAATACCTTCGTCTTGCGCTTCCACAAGATAGGCATTTAAATGAAAGCTTGTACAAAAACCGCCTTCACAACAAACACAATCACCAGCTTTACATTTTTCACAGTCTTCATCACCATGACGGTTTTTAGAATCTTGCGAATTTTCAGTGTGATAGTGACTATTGTCATTCATTGATTGATGATGCATATTTTTGCTTGGTTGTATAATATGCGTGTCGGAAGATCCATTTTGATGTTCTTCACAATTCATTGGTTTAGCAATAGCAAAGCCATGCTGCGTAAGCAACAGAGTAATTACCACTATTTTAAACCACTTGAAAAGTCCAAACATTTTAATTCCTTATTTATCACCTACAATATTAGCCACTTTATAAAAATAATTTTATGATCTTGATCAACCTTTGAACTAAAACCTAAACTTTTTACTTTTTACTTTTTACTTTTTACTTTTTACTTTTTTAAACAGCTTTAACTTCACAAGTATAAAAGGGGTGTCTAATTTATACTCATGAGATTGAAGCCAAGCATGAGCACCATTAAAAGAAATAAAAACCCTACGCTCATAACTAGGTATTGAGTAATGGATCATTTTTCCAATTGTTCAGCTTTAAGCGCAGTACTTTGCAACAATCGGTTCTATCCCGGGCACATCCAATTCCCGTTCATCAAAAGTGATAAAATGGCCTATTGTACGTCTTTCAATGGCGATGTTTTTTGCCTTGACTCTTTAACCTTAACCATTCGCCAACTTTACTTCTTAGCTGATATTCCACCTTGATAGGTATACACCAGACTGGCACCGATTGAAAACAAGAAGTAGCTTACTATTACTGCTCTTAGTTCTTTCCAAAAAAACTATTAGCTAGGCCTTTCCTAACATAACTAAAATGGTTTAAACCCCAAAAAACGAAAGCTACCATCAATATAGTTGCGGTAGCTCTCATCAAGTCAATATAGTATTTCTTCATATCAGAGCCAGAACTTGATACCTGCAACAAAAGCAGTATCACGAGTACTTTGCCCATTTAACTTCGCAAAGTCGGCTGTATTACCAAATTTATTTGTCCACTCAACGCCAACATAGGGAGCAAACTGGCGGGTAAACTCATAACGAACCCGAAAACCAATAGCACTGCTAGACAAGCCACTACCAAGGTTATTTTGGACGTCATCCTTACCGTAAAGCGTCAACTCTGCTCGTGGTTGAACAATTAACTTTTGAGTAAGTAATAGCTCATACTCAGCTTCGATCGAAAATGCACTATTACCTTGCTCTCCTAAATACGCAGTCATATCAATTTCAAACCAGTAGGGGGCTAGACCTTGTAAACCAAAAGCTAGCCATTTGCGGTTTTCACCTTCGTTATTGTAATCAAGTCGAATACCGACTTGTGTATCCCAATAAGCAGATATTGCGTGGCCCCATAGAAAATCTGTTTGGTTCTCCTCTAAATTACCTTCGCTAAAATCTCCTTCAGTTTTGATGACTAATCTATCAAAAGTAGTGCCATACCATGCCTGAAAGTCAAAAACACCTGCGTTTGTTTGCTCATTATATTCAAGACGATCCCCTAGTAGCGCGTAAAATGAATGCTCATCTGCCAAAGTCAGTCGTTTGTCGCTACTGAGTGCATAAGGACCTTCAGTCAAAGTTGTACCTGCTGCATAAGCATGGGGGTCTCTAGCATCTTTAGGTGCATCTCCACCTTGTGCTTGCATTTTAGAATCACCCATCTCAGTCATCTCATCTTTTGCAGATACAGATACACTTATAAGGGGCAAACCTATTAATAATAGTCTTAACGTATTGGTTAGTATTAATTTTTTCATGATACAACTACCTCTCTAAACATACCTGCATCCATGTGGAATAATAAATGGCAATGCCATGCCCAGCGACCTACGTCATGAGGTGTTGTTAAAAAACTAATTCTTTGCGCTGGTTGTACAGGGATAGTATGGCGACGAACCTGTACATCACCTTTTTCATTCTCCAAATCGCTCCACATACCATGCAGGTGCATGGGATGTGTCATCATTGTATCGTTTTGTAAAATAACTCTTAAACGTTGATTATGCTTCATGTGAACTGGCGTGCTTTTTCCAAATTCCAAGCCATCAAATGACCAGCTATAACGCTCCATGTTTCCAGTTAAATGTAATTCAATTTCAGCCTCTGGCTCTTGCTGGTTTGTAATTCCCTCAAGAGAATGTAAATCTGCAAGTGTTAAAACACGGCGTCCATTTTTACGTAAACCTATACCGGGATCATCAAGGTTTGTTCTAGGCATATCAACACGCATATCAACAGAAGCTCCATACTCTGTTTTTGCATGACGCACTTTAGTGCTAGCAACAGCTAATGGGTTTTTAGTCATTCCATGTTTACTATGATCCATTGCCATCGCTCCATGACCCATTGCACTATGATCCATTTTATTAGAATTCATGCCCGACATGTCTGCCATACCTGCCATCGCGGAATGCTCACCACCTTGGGCCATATTCCCCATCATATCTGTCATCGTTAACCATTCAACGGGATCTAGAGCAGGTACTGGTGCATCAATATTAGGTGCCATTGATAAAGTACCTTTAGCATAACCTGAGCGATCCATGCTTTGTGCAAAAATCGTATATGCATCATTTTTTGGCTCGACAAGTACATCATAAGTTTCACCGGGACCAAATCTAAATTCATCTACTGTCACAGGTTCAACATTTTGTCCATCAGCTTGTACAACTGTTAACTTCAGCTCAGGTATTCTTACATCAAAAAACGTATTGCTAGAACCGTTAATAAATCTAAGCCTAACCTTTTCGCCAGCTTTAAACATTCCACGCCAGTTTGTCAAAGGCGCACAACCATTCATTAAAAAAGTCATTGCAGATGCTGATAAGTCTGCAAGATCTGTAGGGTTCATTCTCATTTTATTCCACATTTCCCGGCGTTGTAGCGCATTTGAAACGCTGCTATTTGAAATGTCATCAAAAAACTCTGGAACAGTAGGTTGATTAAAGTTAAATACATCGCTCTGTACTTTTAACTTGCGGAACAAATCCATTGGGTCATCATCAGTCCAATCAGACAATTGGATAACATGCTCATTGTCAGCACTAATAATATCCTTTTCTCTTGGCTCAATAATTAATGCGCCGTACATACCTGTCATTTCTTGAAAGCCACTGTGTGAGTGATACCAATATGTGCCGCTTTGTTGCAGCTTAAATTTATAAACAAAGGTTTCACCCGGCATTATACCTTTAAAGCTAATACCCGGTACGCCATCCATTTGATACGGAAGAATGATCCCATGCCAATGAATTGAACTCGGCACTGATAATTTATTAGTTACCCTGATAGTAACGTCATCACCTTCTCTGAGGCGCAAGGTAGGAGCTGGTATTGAGCCATTGATTGTTGTAGCCATTCTTACAACACCTGTGAAGTTTACGGGTGACTCATCTATCACCAGATCTATTATTTCTCCACTTAGTTCGGGCACAGTACCTGTTGAAGTTCCAGCAAGCAAAGATGAAGCTGCATGAAGAATGCTTGGAAAAGCAGCTAATATACCGCCAGCAGCTAAACCTTGTACAAAGCGTCTACGCGGTGTAGAAATTTGATGTAATGGATCTTTAATTCTCATTTTACTCTCCGAGGTTTGACCAATAAATTAGTGTGACCAATGAATGTGCTTAATTTTCCATTCACCGTTTTGCTTTTCGAGAACCATTGTTTCCATCCCTTGATAATCACGTTCTTCACCATTGTAAGTACCTTTAGTTTGACTACGCGAGGCAGAGATAGCTGTATTTCCAAGTATCGTCACTTGATGTTCAAGTGTGTCGCTCTTCATCGCTGCTAAATACTTCATATCCGACAACATATGATGATGAGCATATTCATCAGCGCTCCTTTCAACGCGGCCTCCCTCGAAGATGGTGACATCATCCGCTAACTGCGCTCTAGCCTGTTTTTGATTGCCAGTTTCAAGTGCTTGATGAAATGCCAAAACAACTTTTGCGGCTGGTGTATCTACACCTTTAAACAATCCTTTGTCTTTATTCTTATCACCATGAGCGTTTGCTGCGAAACTAAACGTCATTAATAAAACGAGTAGGATATTTATTGTTTTCATTTTCATTTTCTCTTTTAGGTTTTAATTTGCAGGGCCAACAACACTAGTAAGCCCAGCCGTTACAGATAAAATGGCAAAAGCTACTACCATTTCTATCGAGATAGATTTAGATAAAGCCTCTCTGCCTTGACTATTTTTAAGTTGTGGAACGAGTATTAGTTTATGTTTAGCAGCAAGTGCCAAAATAGACACTACAAGGGCCAATTTAAACAACAGTGTTTGTCCGTAACTTGAGCTTATTAGTGCATCAAGACTTCCGACCAATTGAATCACGAGCCAGAGGCCTGCTACCAACAATAGGCTCAATGTAAAACTTGCTTGTTTGCCAAAGCTTTCCATCAGCAAATGAAGTTCTGCATAACTTAGCTGATGGCAAGCCTGTTTTAGTGGCAATAACGCCCCAAACCACCATGCCATAACGAGCACATGCAAAATAAGCAAGCCTTTTTCAATTGTGCCTAACTCAGAAATATGACCCAGTAACGTGAATGAGTATGCAAGGATTAATAAACTCAACATTAAAGCGCTTTGTTTTAAGTACGAGTTCACAGCGAGTTTGAACCTTAAAGCTAAAGCGATTATTGCGGTAACTAGCCCAAGCGCTCGAAGCAAAGCTCCAGTGCCGACAGAGGAGTCCCACATAATAGCCAATATATCAGCGTCTATCGCCCCCTGAATTCCCTCTTCTGCCATTGCACCAGTACTGGCAAAGAACCAAGTAATATTAGCGATCAAAGCCATAACTATATAAGTTCTTGTCCACGTTAAATTCGCTATTACAGCATTAGTATGAGATTCATTATTCTCAAATATTTGCCTGAAAAATGTATAACCAGCAATACAGGCAAAGCCGACGTAAAATACAATTTTTGACAGTACAATGACTGTATTCCAGATATACATTTCCATATCAATCACACCGCCTATTTTAGTGAACCATAAAGCCGAAGCTATGTTTCATTTTATGACCATCGTTACCTAAGAAGGTTACATCCACAGCATAGTTTGCAGGAGCTAATTTAGGTAGTTTCCATGTAAATTTGCTAGTAGCGACTTTAGAAGGCTCGAATCCAAATTTAAATTCTTCGCCTTGTTTATTGGCCAATGAAACTTTTACAACCCGTACCTCTTTGGTGAACACCAAAGTTAACTCTTCTGGAGGATTCATTAGCATTGCATTATCAGCAGGCACACTTTTTTCAAGATGCACATGCGCAAATACCGCACTACTAAAAACGACACTGATTACGGTTAAAAATTTAATTAATGTTTTCATATATACCTCTATTTATTTAATGGATTAACGACTAAATTTATCTTTGAAAATTTTATTACTTGGAATCCCAGCATCTGTAATTATTTTTTCCACTTCACTCATCATTGCTTCTGGACCGCACAAGTAAAACTCAGCCAAAAGCAGTTCTGATTTTTGGTTCATATACGGCAGAAGTACTTTTTGAACATAGCCTGAGTGCCCTTGCCATTCTTCTGAAGGATTAGAAAGAGTAGGAATATAAGAGAAGTTTTTATGCTTCTCACTCAGTGACTTCAATTCATTATGGTATAGCAAGTCATCTTCAGTTCGCGCACCATAGATAAGAGTCAAACCACTTTTATCTTTATGCTTTTTCAACTGTTCAAAAATAATAGACCTCAGTGGTGCAAGTCCTGAACCCGCACCAATAAACACGCGACTAACTTTTTTATTTGAAGTGGCATAAAAATCAGAAAAAGGGCCTTTTGCAGTTATCGTTTCACCTACTTGGAGTGAACCTAAATAACTTGAACCTATTCCTGCTTTAAAACCATTCTTTGCGGTCTGCCAACGGATATTAAACATTAACTCATCAGACTCCTCGTCAAAGTTAACTAATGAGTAGTGGCGAGTTACACCGTTATGAGAAAATTTTCCATGATAGTAGCTATCCCAGTATTTTTCATAGCACTCTGGCATATCATCTGGACGTAAGCTATTCATCCCTGCTGGCACATCAAATTGCATATATGCACCAGCTTTAAATGCCAACTGTTTGCCTGATTTCAGCTTAAATTTCACTTCCTTGATAAAAGGAGTAATGAAATTAGTCGCAACCACAACTAGCTCATGATTTTCAATATTGCGATCAGTATTAACTTCAATCGAACTAATTTCAGAGAACCTATGCTGACATCCAAGCCGATAACCTTCCTTAAGTTGCTCCTGAGATAAATGTTCCTGTTCAGATAGTGTGATAGGTAATTTAGTTGAACTTAAGAACACGCATTTGCCACAAGTACCGCCACCACCGCAACCTGAAGGAAGGTATACATGTGAACTAGCTAGCCCTTCTAGTACAGTTGAGCGACCAACTGCTGAGATGTCAGTAATAGTATTTTCATTGGAAAACGTCACTGCCACTTTTTGCCTGTTAGTGCCCCAACCTAGCTTCAGTAAACCACTTCGATACTGTTGTATCAGCCAAGTAACACCAGTAATTGAAAGGAATAGCGTTGCAAAAGCAAATGCAATGATCAACCAATGGTTAAATCCTCCAGAATTGCCATAGTCCATAAAGTGAAGCTTCATCATCAGATCTTTCAATCTGAAATCATCATTGGCATGGCGAAGTACTTGACCTGTAATACTATCTAAATAAATAGTTGTATTGTTCTCATCCTCAACGGCAACTTGCCACATAGGATTTTGCTGCCTTACGTGATCAGAAAACGGAGGTTGAGATAACACTGGAGTAGTTAACTTACCCTGTCCTGAGTAGGAGTTTTTTGCCAAAGTTAGTACTTGTTCTTCAGACAAATTAAATGGCTTTCCTGTTACAGCATCAAATAGCTTTGAGTGGCGTTCTTGATAGCTATGCTGCCCCTTATCGAACACAAAATGATAGTAAGGCTGATGTAAAACCCATATAAGGTTTACTTCCTGCGGAGCATTACTAGTAATGTCTTTAATAGGGAATAGGTCAAAGCCTGTAATGCTACCTTCATGATGAGAATGAACTCTAAGTTCATTACCACTGGCTTTACTGTGATCCATCAAATTGAAGTAAAGGCCCGTTCCCAACCAAATAAGCAGTTGTAAACCAACAAATAAAGAAAGCCACTTGTGTATCGTTGTATTTAACTTAAATAGTCGCATCAAATGACTCTCTTTTTATTTGGGGAAAGCACTCGGTAATAAGTCAATACTGCGCCAGTAATTGCTCCCATTAGACCTAGAGTTGCGACCAAGAACAAAAACCAGTTAGATACGTTTTCTCCATCATAGTAATCCATAATGTGGAACCGCCACATCCAATCAAACAATCGCCAGTAATCATGACGCTTGGCAACAAGTGATCCTGTTTGTTGACTTATATAAAATGTCGGTGTGGAGAATTGCTCAAACGTCACTCTCCAAACAGGTAAATGCCTTGGGGACAACTCAGCAGGCAAGTTTGTCGCTGACTTAATCAACCTTATGCTGTCGATTTGATGATTCAGCACATAATGGTATTGTGCGATTTCTTTAGCCTTGGTTTCATCTACAAGGGCCTGAACAGCTCCAGTTTTAGCATCTATTGCTACTTTTCCATTTTCTCCATTAATAAAAGAATACAAAGGACGGCCCATACTTTGAGTAAGTGTAACTTGGCTAGCTTTAGGATAATCCGCAGCTAGCTTTACAATGGAGTAATCCATACTTGCTAAATCTATTTTGGCTTCCTCACTCTTAGCCAAGGTTTCGCCGTGTATATAGTGAATATCCATAGTCACCATATACACACCAGTAATCGACCAGAAAAGGAATTGTATCCCTACAAATGCCATTAGCCATTTATGGTACTTCCTAGCTTTTCTAAGCATTGTTTTTTAGCTCCGAGTTAGAAAGTTCCTTGTTAAAGGCGTTTACTTCGGGCTTTTTAACGATTGAATAAATCGCGGGTAAAACAATTAGAGTTAGCAGGACTGCACTTGTCATCCCACCTACCATTGGTGCAGCAATACGACTCATTACCTCAGAGCCTGTTCCTGTACCATATAAAATAGGCATTAGGCCGATAATGATTGTCGCTACTGTCATCATTACAGGACGAACACGTAATCCAGCACCGTGCAATAAGGCATCTTGATATTCATCTTCTGAGATGAGTTCTGCTCGCTCTTTCGCTTTTTCCTTAAGCTCAGCAAGTGCCTGATTGAGATAGACCAACATTATCACACCAATCTCAACCGCTACCCCAGCTAGAGCAATAAAGCCCACGCCAACAGCCACAGAGAAGTTAAACCCTTCCAGATACATCAACCATAAGCCACCAATCATCGCCATCGGCAAGGTAACGATAATGATAGCCACCTCACTAAACGCTCTGAAGTTTAAGTAAAGTAGAATAACAATAATGGCGAGTGTTAAAGGCAATACATAGGTGAGCTTTTCTTTCGCTCTTTCCATATATTCGTATTGCCCAGCCCAAGTAATTGAATAACCTGCTGGTAGTTTTAGATTATTAGCCAAGTGTATTTTTGCACTTTCAACATAAGTACCTACGTCAACACCGTCTATATCGATAAACGTCCAGCCATTTAAACGAGCATTTTCACTCTTAATCCCCGGCGGACCGTTCTCAACTCGAATATCTGCGACATCACCTAGTGCAATGCGTTGACCACTTGGTGTTACAACAGGTAATCGTGATAGCTGCTCAGGAGAGTCTCGATAGTCTTGCGGATAGCGTAAGTTAACAGGGTAACGCTCTTGACCTTCTACCGTTTGGGTAACGTTCATACCACCAATAGCTGTAGAAACCACTTGTTGAACATCTTCGATGTTTAACCCAAAGCGACTTGCCTTATCGCGTGAAATATCAACCTTGATATATCGTCCACCTGCAACTCGCTCTGAGTAAACTGATGCTGTGCCTGTAACTTCGGGTAAAATTTGCTCTATTTGTTGGCCGATTTCCTGAATCACATCAAGCTCTGGTCCGGCGACTTTAATACCCACAGGCGTTTTAATACCTGTTGCCAACATATCAATACGAGTTTTGATTGGCATAACCCAAGCATTCGTCAAGCCCGGAAACTTAACCAACTTATCAAACTCAGCTTTTAAAGATTCTGTTGTAACTCCCTCACGCCACTCTTCTTGAGGCTTCAACTGAATGAAGGTCTCAATCATAGTTAGAGGCGCGGGATCAGTTGCAGTTTCAGCTCTTCCTACTTTACCAAATACTGTTTCAACTTCTGGCACTGTTTTAATTAGCTTGTCTGTCTGCTGTAGAATTTCTCTTGCCTTACCAATAGAGATCCCCGGATATGTAGTCGGCATGTACATTAAATCTCCTTCATCTAGAGGAGGAATAAACTCGCTACCAATCTTATCAACAGGCCAAAAACCGACGATAGTCACTAATATTGCTGCTACAATTGTCGATTTTGGAAACTTCATGACTTGCTTTAAAACAGGCATGTAAATAGCAATTAGCAATCGGTTTAACGGATTTTTCTTTTCTGAAACAATTTTGCCTCGAATAAAGTACCCCATTAATACAGGCACCAATGTTATCGCTAAGCCTGCTGATGCAGCCATTGCATATGTTTTTGTGTAAGCAAGAGGAGAGAACATTCTTCCTTCTTGCGCTTCCAAAATAAATACAGGCAAGAATGAGACTGTAATGATGAGCAAACTAAAGAATAATGCAGGACCGACTTCACTTGCCGCCTTTGAGACTATTTGCCAACGATTTTCATCTGTTAGCGGTGTCTTTTCCATATGTTTATGCATATTTTCAATCATCACTATTGCGCCATCTGTCATCGCACCAATTGCAATAGCGATACCACCTAATGACATAATATTCGCATTGATACCTTGCATATGCATGATGATAAATGAAGCTAAGATGCCAATAGGTAGAGTGACAACTGCAACAATCGAAGATCGCAAATGAAACAGAAATGCAACACATACAATCGCGACGACAGCAAGCTCTTCGAGCAATTTACTCCATAGGTTTTCTACCGCCTCTCCTATTAAGCCAGAGCGATCATAAACCGTAACTATTTCAACTCCTTCGGGTAAACCTTTTTTTAACTCTTCTAATTTGGCTTTTACTCCATCAATGGTTTTTTGTGCGTTTTCACCAAAGCGCATAACAACCACACCACCAACAACTTCTCCTTCACCATTAAGTTCCGCGATGCCCCGTCTCATTTGTGGACCTAAGTTAACTTCTGCCACATCGCCAATAGTAAGCGGCGTTCCTTGTTCGTTCACACCGAGAGGGATCAACTCTATATCTGAAATACTTTTGATATAGCCAGTAGCGGTAACCATGTACTCTGCTTCAGCCATTTCAACAACAGAGGCACCTGTTTCTTGGTTACCACGCTTAAGGGCCATTTGAATGTGACTAAGTGGTATACCGTAGGCTCTTAACTTATCGGGATCGACTTGTATTTGATATTGTTTAACCATTCCACCAACGGCAGCAACCTCTGACACTCCGGGGACAGTTTGCAATTCATATTTTAAGAACCAATCTTGAATACTACGCAATTGGCTAATATCCAAGTTGCCCGTTTTATCTACAAGAGAATATAGGTAAACCCAGCCAACACCTGTCGCATCTGGCCCTAGTTGTGGACGCGCACTAGCGGGTAGTGAAGGGGCTACTTGACTTAAATATTCAAGTACTCTGCTCCTTGCCCAATATAAGTCAGTGTCTTCGTCAAAGATGACGTAAACAAATGAGTCACCAAAAAATGAATAGCCACGAACAGTAACAGCGCCGGGAACAGACAACATTGCAGTTGTCAGTGGATAAGTAACCTGATCTTGAACAACTTGCGGTGCCTGACCGGGGTAATTCGTTTTAATTATTACTTGAACGTCAGATAAATCTGGTAGTGCATCAACAGGCGTATTCTTTATTGAAAATAGCCCACCACCAATCAAAATTAAGGTAGCTAAGATAACAAAGAAGCGATTGCCAATTGACCATCTAATAATTGATTCAATCATTATTTTTCTCCCAACTTAATGATTCGAGTGATCAACGACCGGCTTATTTTCCTTGCCGTGTTGTTCATCTGATTCAAGAGAAATGTCAGTGATAACTAAGTCATCCCTAACCTCAAAAGTGAAAGTGACATTATCACCAACATTGAAATCAACTATTTCTATATTGTCCGCGACGATAAAATCCATCGTCGCAGCAGGTCTATCCCACTTCTCTATTGGGCCTCGGCTAATATTTAGAATCCGTGTATCAATATCAATCGCATTAATTAAACCTGATACTGTTGCTGATGATACTTCTTCACTCATATCAGCAGGCTCACTCATGATATGAATTCCAGTAACTTCATATCCACCCTCTTCGGTTTTGCTCACTTCAAAGTGCAAAGATTGACCTGACTTTAATGAGTCAATATCGACTTTTTCAGCCACAGTAAAATCCATAACCATTTCAGGCCAATCCCAAGCTTCAGCAGGGCCATGTGAAATATTAACCATGCGGTGCCCTGCCATAACACTATTAACATCCCCTTGCATCCAAACAGAGTTAGGCACTTCATCATGAGTCATTCGTTTAAAGTCAGAGCTTTTACTTGATTCAGAATCAATCAAGAATTGGGCAGATGTCACCACAACGTCATCTTCATTTAAGCCGTCTAATATTTCGATGCTGTCGATATCAACCCGGCCAATAGTCACTTCAATAGATTTAAATTGCCCATCACCTAACGCAAGTACTACTCTGTCCTGTTTACCTGTTCTAATAACGGCTTCTTTAGGCACGAGGATGGTGCTATCAGCTTGATTAGCGTGAATAGAGACTTGTGCAAACATATTTGGTTTTAATTGATAGTCTGTGTTATCAAATTTCAATCTCACTCTGAGTGTGCGTGTTTTACTGTTCAATGTTGGATAAACATAATCAACGACACCAGCCCAGTCCTCACCGGGTAAATAATCCAGTGTCATTGATACAGGAAGTCCTTTTTTAATTAAGGCTGCGTCACGTTCAAACACTTCTGCTTCAACCCAAACTTGATCTAGCTGGCCAATGCTTAATAAGGTGTTTCCCGGCTTTACATAAAAACCTTCTCTAACCTTCAAACCATCGACAACACCTGCTTGTGGTGAATAAAAGGTAATTGTTTGCTGAACCTTTCGTGTCTTTTCTAGCTTTTGAACAAAGTCTGCTGAAAGCTGTAACGCTTTTAGGCGATCTTTGGCTGCTGAAATTAAAGAACTATTGTTGCGCTTTAACGCTATTAACAGCTCTTCCTGAGCATTAACTAACTGAGGAGAATATAGTGTATAAAGAGGCTGCCCTTTCTCTACAGGGTTACCTGCTGCTTTGATGTAAAGTTTATCAATCCAGCCATCAACCCGTGGGTGGATATGAATTAGCTTATCTTCATCATATTGAACATAACCTACCGTTGAGATTTCAGTATGCATATTTTTCAGTTCAACAGGTGCAGTGCGAACCCCAAGGTTATTCACTACATGAGGCGCAATTTTTACTGCTCCGGGGCCAAAGTCATCACCAGATGATCCTTCCTCATACACAGGTATTAAATCCATCCCCATAGGCGACTTACCGGGCTTGTCCCGGCGGTAATTAGAATCCATCGGTGCAACCCAATACAGAGGCTTTTTCTCTGCTGATGTTGCTTCATTACTATTACTGTTTGAGCCAGTACCTTGATATAAACTCAATGCTCCAGCACCAAGTGCTGCCCCAATGATGATGGCAATAATTGTTTTTGTATTCGTTGACATTATTTTTCTCCAAATTGCTGATTGGATAAGTGCTGATTAGTTTTGTGTGAAGTTTGCATCGACTTATGTTCAGCATTTGAGTTAGATTGAGAATGCGCAAATAAATAGTTGATACGAGCAACTGTTTTAAGTGCGTCAACATCAATTCTTAAAGCTGATATTCTGGCATTTAATTCTGCGATTCTTGCTCGAACAACTTCGGCAAAATCGCCATCATCATTTGTGTAGGCTGTCAATGACGCTTCTGCTTGGTCATGAGTTTGTTTAAGGAGTTGTTCTTGATAGATAGATTGTCTATCTGATAAGCGTTTAAGCTGTCTTAGTTCTTTTTCTAAAACACTGATCATTTGCTTTGTCAGTAATAGTTTCTCGGTTTTAATAGTCTCTGAATCTGCAATAGAAGCTGCAACTTGCTTATCTTGTCTGTTCTCGGTAAACAAGGGTAAATCAAACGTTACCCCAACAGAAAATAAATCAGCTCGGCTATCACCAGAGGGCATATTGTCGCGATAGGCATAACTAGCATTAACACCCCATTCCGGCTCATATTGCTGTTTGGCTAACTCAATTCCTTTTTCTGAAGCTTTGCGTTTTATATCAATTGCAAGTATGGCTGGGTGATTCGAAAGCTCCTGAGCCAATAGATTTCTTGAGTAATTAGATGCTTTTAGGACTGTTGGATTATTCAATTGAATCGAAGGCAATTCTTTTGAGACGCTAAACTCTAATGGTTGCGCGTCAAAGTTGAATGATTCATTCAAACGATCCGCATCGTAAATATGAAGCCACTCATTGAGACGAGCGATTGTCGTTTCTAGTTTCTGCTTTTGCGAAGTTAATCTGTCATCTAACTGCACGATTTCCAACTGAGCACGAATAACATCTTGCTGTCTAGTTTTACCAACAACGTTTGAATAGCTAGCTTTAGCCACTTCCGCCATCTGCTCAAAGAGAGACCAATCATCTTCAATCAATTTAATAGTTTGTTGGGCTAAGTAAGCATCTAACCAAAGTTGTGACACTTGGCTTTTCAACTTAGCTTTACGATCCTCTCGTAACAGTGGAAATTTCGTGGACTCAATTTGTAACTGGTCTTTCTTGATCTCTAGACTGTCGCCTCTCGGAAACATTTGAGAGACGCCAACCTTTAGCTGAGTCATTCCTTCCTGATCTAAATCCCAAGTATCTGTTGGTAAATTCATTATCCCTAGCGATACTTTCGGATCAGGCAAAGTACCTGAAGCAATACTTCTATTTTCAACTGCACTTTGTTTCAATCGGCTACCATGAAGCCAAGGATCATTTTGCTGAGCTAAGGTGATAGCTTGTTCAAGCGACACTACTTTCTCAGCTTGAGCTGAGAATACAGATAAGCCGAGTATTAATGCAGTTGAAAGTGAAGTAAGGTTTGAAGAGTTCAATTTCATTAGAATTGCTCCTCGTATGTCTTAACTTTTGCATAGACTTTGCTCGTTCCATCTTTAAATAGAATTAACACGTTGTATGGCATAAAGCGGTCATCGACTTCCATACCGGGAGAGCCAACTGGCATTGCTGGAACTGAAAGCCCAATCGCATTGGGATGTTCTTCTGATAAGAACTGCTGAATAAATTTAGCAGGTATATGACCTTCAAAGGCAAATCCATTTCTACTCACTGCCGTGTGGCATGAACGGTAATTAGGTTTGATACCATACTTTGTTTTGATGTTGCCGATGTTTCGGAAATCTTTGGAATGCGCAACGATCCCTTTGTCTTCAATATGAGTTATCCATTTTTTACAACACCCACAAGTAGGGGTTTTATAAACGATTAACTCCAAAGGTGTTACGTCGTGATTGTCTGCATGGTTATGTTCGTTGGCGTTTGCAAACGCAGGTGAAAGCAGCATTACTACTGCTATTTTTAAATACTTATTGATCATTTTTGCCCCCAGACATCGCTGGAAAATATCTATAGCGCTACGACGCTATATTGACTAACAGAAAAATTAATTACATGTGCGAGAAATTTGGACGCACTAATCCTGTACTAGGCAAAAATTGGTGGACGATAAAGGGAAGTGGAAATTGAATGAGGTTGTTTAGATTGCAGAGCAGCTACAGATTCACTGAATATTTGAATATCTGTCGAATCAATACTGGAATTTAGGACTGTCGTAGATGAGCAAGCATTTGCAGGACAAATACATTCAACGTCACAACAATCTTCTGATTGACCATTACTGCTTTTATTCATATCACCATGATCCATGTTCATGTTCATGTTCATGTGTGATTCGTGAGAACCTGATGACATTTCGCAAGGCATAGCAGAATACGCAAATGCTTGCCCTACAAAGGCAACCAGCATAAGCGTCATTACTAAGACTTTTGAAAATGCTTTAGACATAAAATTCTCTTACAAATATACATCTCTAATACTAATGCAAATTTTTGACTAAGTCAATTGATGCTGTATAAACATTTATGAATATTTGATTATCGTCAAATTTTTCAAAGAGGTAAGTGACAAATAATAATCTCATCAGACTTCTTATCTTCGCTATTCAATGGCTTTTATTTTGAGACTTAAGTTGCTCTCTCATTTCTAAAACTCGATCTGCCGAATAAGCTCCTGCTCTCATAACAACCAGTTCAACAAACGAAATATCAATTAACTTATGGTCAGCATCAATCACATAACAACTCACACTATGTGTGTATATTTCTAACTTATCCTCATCAGCAGATTTGCTAACAATCTTTGAAGTCACGATTTGCTGAAATGGCCGAAACCTGAATGTTTCATCTTCAATAACCCCCCCTGATAAAAACTCGCCAAGAAATATTTTTTCAATCCGAGTTGTAACTTCATCTTATGAATTCTTTTAACGTCCGCTTTGGCACATAACAGCCTGTCAAATTAATAAATTATATTCACTTGCCAGGCCAATATACATCTAATTTTAATTATAAACCTCATAAGTAGTACATTGTGAATATATTACTCATTAGACTTAATTACTTTATTTAAAGCTTGTATAAAGCCTCTAGGGAATATTTCATTTTGATATTCACTTCCTTTTATTTGGCCTAATTCAGTTTTTAGCCAACCATTGAGCTTAATACACTCATCCGATACAGCATAAGTAAGCGCTGATAACTCATTATTAGTTAGTTTTAAGTTAGGTATAAAGTCTGCTGTTTGGGTATATTGATTACGCTTATCGATTACTATTTCTGATTGACTTTTTAAGATATTCAGCTCGGTTTTAAATTTCTTTCTTTCAGCTAAAATTCTTGCAAAGTATGCGCGAGCCGCAATATCGGGTATTTTATTTAAAAGCTCATTATCTGTAGCTGGTGATACCACTTTATTGCCAATCGATTGACTTTTGATTAATTCAGCCCAATAACTAATTAATTTTCTATAGTGCACATTTTTTGTTGCACGAAGCGTTTCGTAACTAGGACCACCATTTTTATAACTTATCATTCCGATATTTGTTATTGAAAAATCAATATTTCCTTGCTCAAAATATTTAGATAAAATTAAGTTCAATTTATCAAGAGTATCTTTAGTCTTTTGTGTTCTCCCTTCTTTTAGAGCTTCTAGCTTCTCATCTTGGTGCTTTTTTTCTAAGTCTGATCGCATTCGGTGCCTCATTTATGAGAAGGTAAGTTGATATAATTGTTATGTGTCTCAGTGTACCCGGCATCTAGTAATTTTGAGTCAGTGAGGTATGTTTCGGCTTCAAGATAATCAGCAACAACTCTAAATCCTTCAAACTTATCATTCGGAGCGGCAATTTTAGCCATTTTTCTTATCATTGCATTTCCGGCAATTAACTGTTCTTTATCACCCATCTCTAAGAAAATAGGTTTTTTACCGTGTTTAAGTAAGATGCGACTTAATTGAATTGTACGTTGCTTTAAAGCTGGAGTTTTTTGCAATGTATCCATAAAATCTGGATATATTTCCGCATCCTCACATAAGCATGATAGATGCAATAGTTCAGATTTAGTTTCAATAAACTTCAAGGCCGTATTTACATCAGTTGTGTTTCCTAAGGCAATTAATTTAGTCTTATCATTGTCAGCTTCTCGGTTTTCTTCTAGCTGAATAATTTTAGATATAAGGCCAAAACATGATATCCAGTCTTTAGTATATTCGTCAGATTCAACTTTTTGTTTTTCAAACCTGCGTTGAAGTGAGTGGAGTTCTTCGAACTTTAGAAATGGTTTACCCTCTTGGTCAGTTATAAATTTACTGTCTTTGATTTTCTCTAATTTTGTCTCTAAATCCAATGCTAAGCTTGCTGCTTCATGAGCTTTGAAGCTTAACTGATTAAATAACGCATTTAGTTTAGGTAAATAAACAGCTTCGGTGATGAACCACCTACATCTAATACAATTTTCTGAGCCATTGGGTACTTTTCCATATACTCTATCTATTGCCCTAGCTTTTTTAACTAAAAGCTCACCACCATTCCAGCATCCACCAAGTGTACTCATTTCATCGGATCGAACATTATTACCACCTACTAGGCACATACCATAGGCTCTTTCTTCCCATCCTATAGGGTTTCTATTTGCTAGCGATGCAACGACACTATCTTCACTGTTATAAACAACGTTACATTTAATTTGACTGATTGATGCATCTTTTAAAAATGAGCGAAGTGAGCTATCAGAGTTTTCGATTAAGCTCTCCTCTGCCTCTCGCATTTTATCTGCCATAACTGACGGTGATATTTTGTTATAATATATTGTTGAAATAAGCCTTGTATGACCCGCAAGGAGTTTCGAAATTACTGGGATCGGTACGTTTGAATCCATTGAATAAGCTGTAATTAGACTTACTCTTAAACTATGTAGAGGGAAATGTGTAGTTGACCCTTTTGATTTTTCGTTTTCATAATTGACAACTAGGTTGAGTCTTTCTCCATTTTCAAGGGTATCACCAGTACTAAACAGATTAGTCTCTAGCTCTAATAATAGAGAATGCCAAAGGCGTTTTAGGGAATCAGCATCAATAGGTTTGAGCTTATCATCGCCTTGGGCTGTAGGGTCGCGAAATAAAAAACACATATTCCCCATTGCATTAAGCTGAAGTTCCGATTTAGTAGTGCCTAAGTGTTTTCTTGAAAGCTCCTTACAATGTGTTGGCCTGTCTATTGGGTTATATTTTACTTGCCAGTTTCTAAGTTTTTCAAGCCAATATAAAACCTCTTGGTGGTTCCAAGGTATTACATAGCCAGCGTCAACTTCAGCATCTGATGTTTTATTAGTGTTTATGAATAGCCCTGTTGTATGAGTTGAAGTATATTGATCATATATTCTCCTAAAAACACCTCTTTCAATTAATTTTGGGCTTGAGGTTTTTGTTAATTTATTTTCATTTTCTATCCAAGATTTATTGTCATATTTCCAGGTATCATCCTCTCCGGAGTCTAACATTCTAACTTGATATGTTCTCAGTGGTAAATGTAGTTTGATTAAGATAGCTAGTGATCTAACAGGAGACCACATTTGAAAAATTACTTTTTCAGTACCGCCTTTTGGTTTTATTTTTTTTCGGCGCCAAACACAGTCAGGATCATTTTTGTCAATTAAACTTTCAGGAACTTCAAACCAATCACCACCCCTACCTCCTGACCTAACTCCTGTTTGAACTTGTGCCCAACCCCAATCTTTAAATGACAGACAGTGGTATGTTTTATAGTGTTTGGTTGTTTTACCAGAGCTAGATGAAATTATATCTCTTAGCTTGAGTATATATTTATAAGGTAGCGGTTGACGAACGGTTTCAAGAGGAACACTTTTAAATTTAACCTTAGTAAATGGGTTAACAACTAATTTTTTTGGCACATTATGCTGGTCAGCAACTGTAAAATGCTTATTAACGACAAAGTCAATAAAATCAACTATATAGTTTGGTCTTCTTGACTGTTCATAAAGATCATTTACACCTGATAATTTCATTATTTCTACAAATTCATCTGAATTGCTTACATGGCCATTTGCACCTCTAAAAAAGTCATCAATATTAGATGCATATGGAGCATGTATAAAAAGATATTTTTCTAAGAAAAAAGTAAGAGCTACTCTTTTTACATCTATTGAAGTTGTTTGCATCCCAATCCATTCACTAGCAAGCTTCTCCCAACCATTCCATTTACTGCCGAGGACTTTAGATATCCAGCTAAATGTTAAATCAATACTTCGATTGTCATTTTTCTTAATTGGTTTTTTCATTTTATACCTTGAATTTTATGTTTTCACCCGAAAAGTATTGATTAGGATCTATGTCATTGAAACCATATTTAGTTAAGTTCTCCCAACTTAAATCTAACATCTTTTCACCTTTATCTAATGCTACTGAAGCAGCAGTTAAAGTATCTGATATTTCATTGAAATTTGGCTCTGTGTAAGGAGTTTGAGAGTCAAGCGATTTGTGATGCATACACCTTCTGATAATTAATGGATTTATATTTGCTCTTCGTAAACGCCGACCATAGCTATGTCTATGACCATGTGGATCATAACCAGCATGCTTTGAGGGCAATAAATTAATTCTTTTTAATGCATTTTTATAATTTTGATGAAATGCATTTAATGTGTAAGGTAAACCTAAATGTTTTTTATGAAATGAAATAAAGGCATAGGGATGATTGCATAAGATAGATGCTCGATATTGATGATAAATTTTCCAGAGTCTTAGAAAAATTTCACCATAGTATGAAGGGAACCAATTGACAATTATATAACCATCTTTGTGGTCTATAGTCCCGCCTTTCCAGCCTAAATGCTCAGTATTGAACATAGAAACACGTGGTACTCTGCCATATTTTTCTTTAAGGAATAATTTTCTAGAGTTTCCCCCCCTGTTCGATTTCCAGCCATAAGGAGCAACACCTTGCTCTTCATTATATATTTTAACAAGCGCAGCATTATTATTTAGAGGGTCTAATTCAATATCTGAAACCCATAAACTCATGGCTTCACTCTCTCTTAAGCCGCCTCCATGCATAAGGAGTAAGATTAGCTTGTCTCTTATTGAAATTCTTAAATCACGTTGAGTTGAAAAACCATCGAAAAAAAGATTTTTAAATGTTTCTTCAGGAAAGGCTACAGCATCACCTTCGGCTACTAAATGTGTTTTCGTTGAGCAATAATTCATTTCTCTGTAGCTTAATGAGCTGTTTTTAAAAGACTTAGTATGTCCAAGAAAGTCATTTATATTTTTTCTATACCATGCCGAATAAAGTAAAACGCTACGAAAATCATTTTGGATAAGTTTATGAGTTTTTGTACATTTTGGCTCTAACCAATTTAGAAGTGATATTAAACAACGAATAATGTTTTTAGTATTAAGAAAGGATTTTGGTTCCCAATAAAGACCAGAAGGGTCGATCCCACGTTCATCTAAAGTGCCAGATCTTAACCTTAAAATGAATGAAGTGAGTAATCTGTCAGGCTCATTAAATATACTTTTATTAGCTTCCATGTAATCAAGAAATAACTTTATGGCTCTTACATAAGATATTAGAGAGGAGCGGCTTTTACCTTGTGCAGTTAAGACTAATAAATAGTCTGTAATTAGTGGTATGTCACCATTGGCGGTAAGAATTACAGGAACATTAACCCACGAGCCAGTATTATCTGTAATAATTTTTGCAATGACAGTTACTGTTGACATCTTAAACTTGAATTATTTTTAATATCAAGAAGTTAATCTATTTGAAAGGAAATATAAAGGAAATATTTTTTAACTTTAAATAAAAGTACATATGAACATAACTATATACAATAGACAGTATCGGACTTTAAGGTTAATCTATAAGTCTATTATTTTCTTATATATTTTACTATTATGCTTGTTGCTCTGGTCGATACATTAAAACAATTACGTTATCAAATAGCTCACCTTGAAGATAATACACTCCAATCAGAATATCCAGAACTAGCCTCTTTTATACAGCAAGTCAGCTTGACCGTAACTGAATCAAAGGCCGATCTTAACTTTTTATACCAGTTTTTATATGTTTATGGCCGAAAATCAGAAGCAACCTATAGTCGTTTTCGTAATGAGTTGGAACGTTTTTATTTATGGTCATGGCTTATAGCTGAAAAATCTGTATTTGAACTTAAGCGTGAAGATATTGAAGCCTATGTTGATTTTATGGTCGAGCCGGATAAAAAGTGGGCATCAACTTCGGTGCAGTGGCGCTATAAAGATGAGCAAGGAGTACGTAGGTTAAACCAAAATTGGCGCCCTTTTATGCAAAAAGAATCTATTGCGAGTCAGCAAACATTATCCGCAATGTTTACTGCACTTAATGTATTTTACAAGTTCGCTATTTTAGAAGAAAAAACCTTCGCTAACTTTGTACCTGTAGTTAAAAAAAATAGCCCTTATTTAGTAGTGCAATCGCAGATTCAAATTCCCGATACATTGAGCGATATTCAATGGGAATACGTATTTGGTGTAACACGTGATCTGTGTGAACAAAAACCAGAGTATGAAAGAAACCTTTTTACCCTCGCCTGTTTAAAAGGATTATATTTACGTATATCAGAATTATCAGAGCGTCCACAATGGTCACCTGTTATGTCTCATTTTTGGCAAGATAACGATGGCTTTTGGTTTTTACGTATAATGGGTAAGGGTAATAAATTACGAGATGTAACTTTAAGTGATGATTTTCTTGAGTATTTAAAACGCTACCGGTTATACCGTGGTTTACCTGCCCTGCCCCGGGTTGACGAATCCGACCCGTTAGTGCATAAAATTCGAGGCCAAGGTGGTATGACAGTAAGACAAATTCGACGTTTAGTACAACAAAGTTTTGATATTGCTCAGCAGTCATTACTTGATGATGGGTTTAAAGATGACGCGGAACAATTAGAAGCGGCCACTGCACATTGGCTTCGACATACCGGTGCAACGCATGACGCACAAACTCGCCCTTTAAAACATTTATCTGAAGACTTAGGTCACGCAAAAATAGCCACAACTGATCAAATATATATTCAAACAAATATTAAAGAACGGGCAAAGTCTGGAATAAAAAGGAAGATTTAATGGAATACTTAATTATTGCTTTTATTGGTGCATTATTTTTAATTTATTCTATAACACTACGCCAATTAGAAAAAACAGAAATTACTGGGCCGATGTTTTTTGTTATAGGGGGGATACTGCTAGCATTGATAGCTCCGAACGAAAGTGAAAATTTTAATAATGGCTTACGGTTTTTACTGCCCTTTATAGAATTAACGCTCAGTATCTTTTTATTTACCGATGCAGCAAAGTCAAAATTAGGAGTATTAAGGCATAGTTTTCAATATCCTAGTTTACTTTTATTTGTTGCCTTACCATTAACTCTATTACTCGGGATTGCTACCGCGTTATTTTTATTTGCTGAGCTTTCATTAATTCAAGCAGCACTTATCGCAATTATATTAACCCCAACCGATGCGGCGTTAAGTAAGGGGTTATTAAGTAATACAAAAGTGCCTGAAAAAATAAGAGAAGGTATTAATACTGAAAGTGGCTTAAACGATGGCTTATGTGTGCCTATATTTTTAATATTTATTCTGCTTGCAAAAAATCCTGAATCCTCAATTACTGCAACACAAACGTTAAGTGTATTTGGTAGAGAGTTGGGAGTTGCATTATTAATTGCATTCGCAAGTATTGCTGTTTTTATTCCGTGTTTAAACTTTGCAATGAAGCGACATTACTTTGCCCAAAACACTAGTCCGTTTTTACTATTGGGTTTTGCTATGGCTGTATTTTCACTTACGCAATATTTTCATGGCAGTGGATTTATTGCCGTATTTGTAGCGGGGCTTTTATTTGATAAATACGCGAGCACCAAAATAAACAAAGAGCTGATTGAAGACTCAGAGCATATAGCTGACTTTTCCTCTTTAATGATTTGGTGTTTATTCGGTTTTGTTTGTGCTTATTTAGTAATCCCGAAATTAAATACTGAAATAATGATTTATGCGCTACTTAGTACAACACTGATCAGAATAATTCCTGTTATGTTGTCACTGCAATTTACGTCATTAAAAATAAAAGAGCGTTTAACGTTTGCTTGGTTTGGGCCGCGAGGATTGGCTTCGATTGTTTTTACTTTAATGGTTATTGATACACAAATAGAAAATAAATTTCAAATTGCGACCATTGCTATGACTACAATTTTATTTAGTGTATTTATACATGGTATTAGTACAAAACCCATTGCAGACAGTTTTGCTAAAAAAACTAAATAAATATAAACAAAAATAAAAAGGCGTAACTTAATAATAAGTTGCGCCTTTTTATTTTACAGCTAACTTAATTAAATTATTAACTAAGTACTTTTGCCAGTAACTCTATTGGATGCTTAGGCTTGAATTTTTCATAACGTTTTACTTGGCTACGACATGAAAAGCCAGTTGATAAAAGTTGCTCAGGTTTATTTTTATCAACGATAGGTTTCCAACTAATTTCATAAAGTGCTTTGGAGTTAGCTTGGTTTTGTGCTTCATGACCATAAGTGCCGGCCATACCACAACACCCAGTATTTGTGGTGTTTAATGTTAAACCAAGTTCATCAAAAATATTTTTCCACACACTTGCTGCTTTTGGTAATGCAGTCGTTTCGGTACAGTGACTTAATAAGGTAAATTCAGTATTTATTTGTTTAGCTTTTAAAGCACTGAACGATTGTGTTTCTAACCATTCATGCGCAAGTTGCACATTAAAATCGCCACGGTTACTTTCTAAAATTGTATTATACTCATCGCGATAACACATCACTAACGACGCATCTAAACCAACTAACGGCGCATTAATATCATTAAGCTGATTTAAAAACTCTGCAGCACTTTTTGCCGTTAGCTTAAATTCATGTAAAAAACCTTTCACGTGCTGAGGTTTACCATTGGGTTTAAAAGGTAACAGCATTGGTTTTTTTCCAAGCTGAGTAATTAGTGTAATAAAACTCTCAACTAATTCTGCTTCATAAAAACTAGTGAATGGATCTTGAACAATGAGCACATAATCATTTTGCTCATCGGCGCTTAATTTTTTAAGTAATTCTAAATTAAATCTTTGCGCTTTGTTTACACGTTTGTTGAGTGCTGGAATACTTAGCTGTGGGGTATCAACATAGCCTACTGTTTTTTTAATCAGGCTACTGACTAATGACGTTTTAACAATTGGGTTTATAACCCTCGCAAATTTTGCCATTAATGGTGCGCAGTATTCGATATTAGCCACTAAATAATCTTTAAGTGGGCGCGCATAATAACTATGATAATAATTTAAAAAACGAGCTCGAAAAGTTGGTACATCTACCTTTATTGGGCAAGCGGTGGTACACGCTTTACATGCTAAACATTCATCCATTGAGGCTTTTACTTCATGCGAAAAATCGTAAACGCCTTTATTTTTTTCACGGCTATGAACAAAACGTTCCCACCAGGTGATCACTTCACCTTTGTTTAGCTCTTTTTCTACTTCAAGCAAATTAACATCTTTTGACTCTTGAAGTCGTAACCATTCACGCATGAGCCCTGCTCGACCTTTAGGTGAATTACGGCGATCGCCGGTCACTTTATAAGATGGGCACATTGGCGAGTTTTCATCATAATTAAAACACAAGCCGTTACCATTACAGGTCATTGCATTATTAAAACTGGTTTTAACATCAATAGAGATTTGCTTATCGAAGTAAGAACGTTTCTGCCCATCAACACTAACTAGTGAGTCTTTACTTTCAATAGGCGTGCATATTTTACCAGGGTTTATTTTGTTGTTTGGGTCAAATACAGATTTTATTTTGCGTAATTGAGTAAATAAATGCTCACCAAAAAATTCAGGGCCGTATTCACTTCGGTAGCCTTTGCCATGCTCGCCCCACATTAATCCACCGTATTTTGCGGTGAGTTTTACTACTTCGTCTGAAATAGTACGCAGTAATTTTTCTTGTTCTGGATCGCACATATCAAGCGCGGGTCTAACATGTAATACACCGGCATCTACATGGCCAAACATACCATATTGTAAATTATGGCTATCGAGTAGCGCTCTAAATTCAACAATGTAATCGGCTAAATTTTCAGGCGGTACGGCGGTATCTTCGGCAAACGCGAGAGGTTTTTGGCTGCCTTTTACATTACCGAGTAAACCCACAGATTTTTTACGCATTGCATAAATTTTCAGTATATCGCTTTTATCACTGGTTAACTGATAGCCAATAACGCCATTAGTTTGGTTAGCTACACACTCATCTAATAATTTACATAATGTGTCTACCTTGTCTTTTATGTCTTCTGGTGATACGGCATTAAACTCAACCATGTTGAGTCCTTGCATATTTTTATTTGGTACATCGGTTATTAAGTCCGATACTGAATGCCAAATAATATCTTCGCGGGCAAGATTTAATACTTTGCTGTCAACGGTTTCAACCGAGGTCGCACGGGCATCAACCAAAAATGGTGAATGGCGAAGTGCAGAATCAAAACTGTCATATTTTATATTGATGAGTGTTTTAAACTCAGCAATGGGTGTTAGGTTTAATTTCGCCTCAGTAACTATACCTAATGAGCCTTCAGAACCTGTAATTAGTCGACTCATATCAAAAGTTTGTAAGTCTTCACTTAGTACATGCTCTAGGTCATACCCAGTTAAGAAGCGATTTAATCGTGGGAATTTGGCTAATATAGCGTCGCGTTCATTAATTGAAATATCTAAAACTGTTTTGTATATTTGACCAATTAATGTGTCCTGATCGGCAATTATTTTTGCTTTTTCAATGTCTATTGGGCTGGTAGACATTGCTGTGCCATCAACTAAATAGGTGGTTAGCCCTAAAACATGGTCGCTGGTTTTGCCATAAACTAAGGAGCCTTGCCCCGATGCATCAGTACTGATCATGCCGCCAATAGTAGCGCGGTTACTGGTAGATAAATCGGGTGAAAAGAAAAATCCATACGGTTTTAAAAAGTCGTTAAGTTGATCTTTTATCACACCGGTTTGAACTCGTACCCAACCTTCTTCTACATTTATTTCGAGGATTTCACGCATGTAACGTGATAAATCAACTACAATACCTGGGGTTAAAGATTGTCCGTTAGTGCCTGTGCCGCCACCGCGAGGACCAAAAGTTAACGACAAAAACGGGTCATGAGATGCAGTTTGTAAGGCAATTTGAATGTCTTTTTCGCTTTTTGGAAAAATAACACCTTGTGGAAGCTGCTGGTAAATACTGTTATCGGTTGATGCAGTCAGCCTCGTTGCATAACTGGCGTCTGTATCTCCAGTAAACCCTTGATTTTTTATGGTATTTAAGTAATTTGCAACCAATTCGGTCGCGGCATCTTGTTGTGTAATCGTTGCTATCATGGCGGCGCTTTTTAATGCATTTGTGTAATTATATCATGGTGATGGCTAATAGAAATTGAAGATTTTACAGTTTGTAACACTCTTTTAATCGTAATATGAGCAGCTGCAATTATAATCAAATTAAACGCCTACTATGAGGTTTATATGAAAAAACTACTAATGCAGATCAGCGGAACAGTGTTTATTTTACTCGGATTATTGTTTGCTGTAGTACCAGGGCCTTCGTTAATATTTTTTATTGTAGGTTTACTGTGCTTTTCTATGTATTACCCAAAAGCGAGAGGTTATTTAGCTTGGTGTCAAAAAGCGCTTACTCGTTCATGTGCCTATTTAGATAAAAAATTAGTAAAACACAAATTTTAAGCCATAAAAAATGCCAGCAAATGCTGGCACTTTTTTACAAGGTAATTTATTTAGCGAGTTTATCAGCTAAATATAACCATGTTTCTAGTACTGTATCTGGGTTTAGCGAAACAGAGTCAATACCCTGCTCTACTAACCATGCAGCAAAATCTTCATGATCTGAAGGACCTTGGCCACAAATACCTACATACTTACCTTTTTCTTTTGCTGTTCTAATAGCCATCGAAAGAAGCTTTTTGATTGCAGGGTCGCGCTCATCAAATAAGTGCGCAATTAAACCTGAATCACGGTCAAGACCAAGCGTTAACTGCGTTAAATCATTAGAGCCGATAGAGAAACCATCGAAGTATTCTAAAAATTCTTCAGCCATTAATGCATTTGACGGAAGTTCACACATCATAATTACTTTAAGACCATTTTCGCCACGTTTAAGGCCATGTTCTTCAAGTAATTCTATAACGCGTTTACCTTCTTCAAGGGTACGTACGAATGGGATCATGATTTCGATGTTAGTCATATCCATGGTATTTCTAACACGTTTTATTGCTTCACACTCAAGGGCAAAACAATCACGGAAATCTTCAGAAATATAACGCGCAGCACCACGGAAACCAATCATTGGGTTTTCTTCTTCTGGCTCGTATTGCTGGCCGCCCACTAAGTTTGCGTATTCGTTTGATTTAAAATCAGACATACGCACAATTACACGCTCTGGAGCAAACGCGCAACCTAGGGTAGAAATACCTTCAACTAGTTTACCAATATAGAATTCAACAGGTGATTCGTAACCGGCAATCATGTCTGTGATTTCTGCTTTTAATGCATCTGTTTGTGCATCAAAATTTAATAACGCTTTAGGGTGAACACCAATCATACGGTTGATGATAAACTCAACGCGCGCAAGGCCAACACCTGAATGTGGTAAACGTGCAAAATCGAATGCGCGATCCGGGTTACCTACGTTCATCATTACTTTCATTGGCAGTTCAGGCATTTCGTCAACACGTGAAGTAAGTACTTCAAAGTCTAAAATACCTTCATAGATGAAACCAGTATCGCCTTCGGCACATGATACGGTAACTTCTTGACCAGCTTTAATTAAATCTGTTGCATTACCACAACCAACAACGGCTGGAATACCTAACTCACGTGCAATAATTGCAGCATGGCATGTACGACCACCACGATTTGTAACAATCGCAGCTGCGCGTTTCATGATAGGTTCCCAATCTGGGTCGGTCATATCGGTAACTAAAATATCACCTACTTGTACTTGGTCCATCTCTTTGATTGAATCAAGTACACGCACAACACCACTACCAATTTTATGACCAATTGCACGGCCTTCAACAACAACATTGCTGCTGCCATTCAGTTGGAAGCGTTCCATTACGTTAGTGTCTTCGTTTGAACGAACGGTTTCTGGACGCGCTTGAACTATATATAGTTTGCCATCGTTACCATCTTTTGCCCATTCGATGTCCATTGGACGACCGTAATGTTTTTCAATGATTACAGCTTGTTTGGCAAGGTTTTGCACTTCTTCATCTGTAATCGAGAATTTGTTTGAAAGCGCTGGATCTACGTCAACAATTTCTACTTGTTTGCCGTGAGCTTTGTCTTGTGAGTAAATCATTTGAATGGCTTTAGAGCCAATATTACGACGAACTACTGATGGCTTGTTTTTAAGCAGCGTTGGTTTATGAACATAAAATTCATCAGGATTTACCGCACCCTGTACAACCATTTCACCCAAACCATAGCTTGATGTAATAAATACAACATCTTCAAAACCAGATTCAGTATCAATACTAAACATAACGCCTGATGCTGATTTATCTGAGCGAACCATGCGTTGAATACCTGCTGATAAGGCAACACCACGGTGATCGTAGCCTTGGTGAACACGATAAGAAATTGCACGGTCGTTAAATAACGAAGCGAATACGTGTTTAATAGCAGTCATTACAGAATCTATACCAACAACGTTTAAAAACGTTTCTTGTTGGCCTGCAAAAGAGGCATCTGGCATATCTTCAGCGGTTGCTGATGAACGAACAGCGAATGAAACATCTGCAGTTGTGTCGCCATGTAGCTGGCTGTATGCGTCGCGGATTGCTTTGTCTAGACTAGGTTGGAATGGGGTATCGATAATCCACTGGCGGATATCGGCGCCGACTTTGGCGAGTGTGTTTACATCATCAACATCAAGAGTATCTAAAATGTCATGAATTTTTGCGTTGAGTCCTGATTGTTCTAAAAACTCGTTAAAAGCGTCTGAGGTAGTAGCAAAACCACCTGGGACTTGCACACCTGCGTTAGCTAAGTTTGAAATCATTTCACCAAGTGACGCATTTTTACCGCCAACTCGAGGAACATCTTGCATACCAAGCTCTTGATACCAGAGAACGTATTCTTGCACGGATCTTTCTCCAAAAAACAAATTGTAGTAGTAACTGTGAGAGTTAAGAAAGAAAACCTTTTATAAAGGTCGCCACCATTCTACACTGGCAAACGTCCCCACGTAAACCGTGATACACTGATTTTAAAATTAAATGTAATAAAAAAGAGGCTTTATGAGAACTGCGTTTTATATTTCAGATGGCACAGCAATCACATCTGAAGTGTTTGGTCATGCGACTTTATCTTTATTCCCTGTCGAATTTAATCATAAAACAATCCCTTTTGTAGAAACTGAAGAAAAAGCGCATGAAATAAAAGCGCTTATTAACGCCACGTCATCTAAGCAAGGTGAAAAGCCTTTGGTGTTTTTTACTTTTGTGAATCATAAATTGTCTGAGATTATTCGCTCAGCGGATGCAGTTTCATACGACTTTTTAAGTACCTATAGTGAAAAAATTGAAAAAGAATTAAACGTGGCGCCAGTACCAAAAGTACACAGAACACACTCTATTCATGAAAAAAGTTATGATTTTAGAATTGATGCCGTTAATTATGCGTTGATGAATGATGATGGCGGCAACATTAAAAACTTTGCGGAGGCTGACATTATTTTAGTTGGCGTTAGTCGAAGTGGTAAAACACCCACTAGTCTTTATTTAGCGTTGCAGTATGGCATTAAAGCAGCCAATTACCCGATCACTGAAGACGACTTAGAAAGCGAAGGTTTACCAAAATGCTTAGTGCCTTATAAGCACAAACTGTTTGGCTTAACCATTGATCCAGAGCGATTGGCTGCAATAAGGGACAGACGCATGGCAAATTCAAAATACGCATCAATCAGACAGTGTCGTATTGAAGTGCGCGAAGTTGAAATGCTGTATAAAAAAAATAAAATTGCACATTTAAATTCTACTCATCATTCTGTTGAAGAAATTTCAGCAAAAATCATTTCTGATACAGGCCTTGAGCGTCGTAAGTACTAACAAACTAATGTGTGATTTAAGCGCGTAATCACAGTTAAACACAAAAAAGCCGCTAAATAAAAGCGGCTTTGGTATTTATGAACGGGTATTATTTACGCGCATCTTTTAGTAAATCAGCTACTAAAAATCCAAGCTCTAATACTTGATCAGCATTTAAGCGTGGGTCACATTGTGTTTTGTAGCGCTGAGCAAGGTCATCGTCAGATAAACCGTATGCACCGCCGGTACACTCTGTTACATGTTGGCCGGTCATTTCTAAATGAACACCGCCTGCGTAAGAACCCTCTGCTTTATGAACAGCAAAGAATTGGCTAATTTCGCGCATGATATTATCAAAGCTACGCGTTTTGTAACCTGAGCTGGCTTTTTCAGTATTGCCATGCATTGGATCTGAGCTCCAAATTACTTTGCGACCTTCTTGCTGTACCTTACGCACCAGCGCAGGTAACTTCTCTGGTAATACATCCGCACCCATTCGCGTGATAAGTGTTAATCGGCCTGGGATATTATCCGGGTTAAGCGCATCGATTAAACGGATAAGCTCGTCTGGGTCCATACCTGGCCCAACTTTAACGCCAATTGGGTTTTTAATACCTTTAAAAAATTCAATATGAGCATGGTCTAGCTGGCGAGTACGTTCACCAATCCAAACAAAGTGTGCTGAACAATCGTACCAGTCACCTGATAAATGGTCTCTACGTGTTAATGCTTCTTCGTAGCCTAGTAATAACGCTTCGTGTGACGTGTATAAATCAGTTTCTTTTAAGCTTGGCGCTATAGTTGAATTAATACCACACACTTCCATAAATTCTAACGCGTCTTGAATTTTGTCTGCAAGTTGTTGGTATTTTGCTTTTTGTGGATTAGCAGCAACAAAGCCCATGTTCCAACGGTTAACTTGATGTAAGTCGGCAAGTCCACCTTGTGCAAAAGCGCGTAGCAAATTTAGCGTTGCCGCACTGTGATGATATGCAGTCATTAAACGTTGAGGGTCTGGAATACGTGCTTCTTCAGTAAACTCAAAGTTATTTACTATATCACCACGGTAAGATGGCAACGAAACGCCGTCTATTGTTTCTAAGTCGGCTGAACGCGGCTTAGCGTATTGACCTGCCATACGTGCAATTTTAACAACCGGGCACTTTCCACCATAGGTTAATACTACAGCCATTTGTAAGATGGTTTTAAATGTATCGCGAATATTAGCGGCATTAAAGTCGCTAAACGATTCTGCACAATCTCCACCTTGAAGTAAAAAGGCACGGCCTTCGCATACGTCTTCAAGTTGTTTAAATAAACTTCTTGTTTCTTCAGCAAATACTAAAGGCGGTGCACTTTTCAACTGGCTTTCTACCGACTTTAATACGTCTTGATCTGGGTACTGTGGTTGCTGCAGTATTGGCAATTCTCTCCAGCTATTTGGGTTCCACGATTGCATGTTCATTCCTCATTCCTATTACCTGATGTAATGAAATTAACGTATGCAGTGTGCTTTGTTCAAGGACTAAATACACTATTTACCAATTATTTAGTTATTAGGTAAATTTTAATAAGATTTAAGAGCCTATTTTGAGTTACTTTTGATGAGCAAGTTTATAAAGCAAAAATAAATAAACATTTAAAAACAATAATCTAAGTAGGTAGAGTGTGCATTATAATGGCTTGAGTAGAAGCTTAACAGCTAAGCGATGGTGATACAGATAGCAGCAGGAACACATCATACTTAATTGGAAATATGTAATCTTAACTTTACGGGTGGTTTTAAAAAAAATGCTACTCAATTATGCGCTTTTAAATATTTATGCTAGCGCTTCCTACAAAGCTCAGTGCCTAAACTCACCCCTTCTATTATTTCCTTTAAAATATGTGAAGCAAAAGTACTTAAAAAAACCATAAAGAACACATCATACTAAAATTAAATTATAGTAAATCTTAGCAATAGAATTTTATTTAAAAATATCTATCAAAGGAAAAGGTTGTTTGCGAAAATAGTGACTAAGTAAGATGTGTTCTAGGTAGGTAGCTAATGGTTACAAAGGTACAAATAAGAAGTCAGTTTGATTTACTCAATGAATTAACACTTAGCTTAATTGATGAGCTTAAAGAGGTTGGCTTTGCTAAAGCAGAGTATTTTCAATTACCTGAGATTAGTAGTACTGAAGAAAATATAATCCCTGAGTCTATAAGCGTTTCAAAAATAACAGGGGAATTGGCACATAAGGCAATTTTAAATGCTTTCTCAGATATGTATAAAAAGCCAGGGCTAAGCAGCCGAGTATTAAAGCGACACCCTGGTTTGCTAGTAATAAAAGAGGCGAATAAACAAGCCATTATTGATCGCATAGCACAGGTAAATAGTGCAAAAGCAGCTTTTAAAAATTGTATTTTAGCAATAGATAATAACGACGCGCGATTTGAAGCGGTGCATAATGCAATGCCAAATTTAATAACGCTTGCGGCGTATCGTAAAATTCATAGTGAAATTGAATCCCCTTTTTCTGTTCGCTTTACTTGGATGCATAAACACGCAACCAAAACACTTACAAAAAAAATGGCGCTTGAAATGTTAGAAAAATCGGCAGGCTATAAAAACCCGCGAATGATTGATCAGCAAAAATGGCAGTCACTGGTTGCACAAGAACAGGTTCGAGTAGCCAGTTTGGGTGAAAAAGAAAAATTGCGAATTAGACGCCCTACTCGAGTTAGTCCTCAAGTTAATGTGAGGTACACTGCACAAAATCGCTATCATGTTAGTGCTGCTTTACCTTTTATACTAATTAACCCACAGCCCGACGTAAAATTTGGCGAACTACCGAGTTACCAAAAACCCTTATCGCATCCCCGAAAACGCGAATATGATTTTCTAGTGGACCGATTATATTTAGAACAAGTAACTAAATAAATTATGTTAAAAAGGCCACATTATGTGGCCTATAATATATTTGTTGGTAAAAATAAATAGAATTACTTTTCTACAATTTCTTCCAGCTTATCTTCATCAATCAATACCGCATTTTCAACAATGCGTTTGCCGCCTTGTATTTCAATACGCTTATTGTGTTTATTTAATGCCAATATCTCATCACAAAATTGATCAGACGGGTGCATTTCATAAGTGTAATCGACTATGTTGCCGGTTTTATCATCTTTAACATTGGTAATGCTGTATTCAGATATTGCTCCTTTTTCAATTAAATCTTTCATCGTGGTTGTCATATCACGACGCAGTGCTTTTAATTTATTTTCGGTAATATCATCCGTTGAGTAAATAGAGCCATATTTTTCCATAATAGAAAGTAATCTAAAATGGTAGGTTTTTCCTGGTGCTGCATAACGCCATAAATGATATAAACGCAGCATCATCCAACGCGATAATCCGCGTTTTAATTCTTGTGCACTGTTAAAGTAATAACCTTTGTATTCAAGGTTATCAATCATGTTGTGTACAAATGCATTTAAACACGCAACACATTTTACGTTTCCGCCTTGGCCTTTCTTACCACTAAAGTGCAAAGACGATAAAAAGTTCATATTCGACTCGTAAAACGAATCATCAATATCAGAATTTTTAGTATCCGTTGCAGAATATTTAAAAGAAAGTTTAGAACCTTGCAATGCTTCAAGCGACTCTTTAATTTGTGGATATGGCATAGATTGGCCAACCGCTTTAAGCTCTTGTGCTAATTCGTTCATAGAAAACACAACGGCATATTGAATACCGGACTTAAAATTAATTTTTACAATTTTACCTTTTGAAGCTAGGCGAATTAATGCGCGCTCTACTTTTTCTTCTCTATCTGATGGCCATACTAAATATTCTACATCTTCGCCATCTTTACGAGTACTGACCACAGCCGGTGTTATTTTTATTTCGCCATCATATAAAATACCATCTACTTTTTCAGATATCTTACGCGTAATGATGGTTTTTTTAGGGGCTTCTTCAAGTGGCAGTTTTTTGTGGCCTGAGCGAACAAAACGTCCCCACAGATCATAATGGTTAAATGTGTTAGAGTAAGCGCGTAACCCATGGGCTGCATTTTCTATCGAAATTCGCACATCTTTATTATCTGTAAATAGTGCTAGGCTTTCGTTATCGATCGCACTTTCCACCCCGTGAATTTGGCCCCTAAGTGTATCGGGCAAGTTATCTACCGAGATGTTGACCTTTCGGCTCATGGTTTTTATTTCCGTTTTTATTGTGACAGCTAATAACAACACATAAAGCCACAAAAGTTAAATGTTTAAGTTAGTATAAAAGTGATCTGACTTCAAATAAAATGCTCAGATCAGTATTTTACTAAGGAAAACTTAAGACAAGCGTTTTCAGATCACATTTTTACTAACTGAGTGTTGATAAGCCAAATTTTTACTAACTAAATAATAATTTTGTCCATTACAAAGTGTTTTTTTTTATATTTTACACGACAAATTATATAAAAATCTTAACCCCCTGTGGATAAGCTTAGTTCGAGTTAGCATAGATCTGATCTGTACTTACTACAGATCAGATCTATACTAATTAAACCATGCATTATCACTATTGCTTAGTGCATAACTTTATAATTTACTTAGTAAAAATATGATCTACAGGTAGGTATTTGTGAGTAACTCAGTGCTTAACCTGTGCGTAACTTAGATTGTAAATATTCGCTTAGTAAAAAGCTGATCTGCAAGTAGATAAGGATCTGATCTTAACCACGTACAATGCTGATCCACTATTTTTAATATTATTTATATAAATCATTACGTTATATATGTATTTTACACCCTTAGCCTTTAATACCTTATATATTTAACCATATTTAAACTTCTTTATTTATACTAAGCAATCTTAAAGGTGTAAAAATTATTTTATATGTCTTGTATTTAAAAGACATGTCGCCTTAAATAGTTGTTTACAGCTAATTGAATGGACATTATACTAAACGCCTAACTTTGAGGAATAAAGTATGTCTATCAATAAAAACGCGCTAGATACTTATCGACTTTTGAAAGCAACCGCAGAAGTTGCTGAAAAATCACTAGAAGGACGTATCCAACATTATCGCGCCCATCTTAAATCTGAAGAAAAAGAATTAAGAACTTACACCCAAAAAGCAGCAGCTGATTTACTTGGCTGTAATAATCGTACCTTAAAAAGACGCCATGACAATGGCGACTTTGACGATTTAAATATAAAACGCGGTGCAAACGGCCACTATGCCTACACCTTAGTTAATATTTTTGCTATGGCTGATATTATGGACATACAGCCTGATCACCGCGCATCAACAGACAAACTCCAAGTTATTGTTATTAATTCATTAAAAGGTGGTTGTGGTAAAACAACAAGCATGGTTAACATTGCTGCTGCACTCGCTACCACTAACATTAAACGTTACCGTATCGGTATAATTGATTTAGATCCTCAAGGGTCATCATCAAGCTTTTTCCCATCTTCAGAGCCCGATCCAATTACCGTTGGTGATTTGATGCGTGATTGCATTGACCTTGATGAAGGTGAAACATGGCCTGAATTTGTGTCTAACTCTTTTTTACCAACACATATTCCTAATATTCGTGTTTTACCATCAGGTATGGATGACTTTTATTTTGAGCACGAAACAGCAACATTACTCAAAGACACCTCCAATTATGAGCAAACACGCCATTACCACAAACTACTAGAACGAGTAATAAATCCGGTAAAAGATGAGTTTGACATTCTTTTAATTGATACAGCGCCAACGCTTAACTTTATGTTTTACAATGCATTAATGGCTTCAACGGCGATGCTAATTCCGGTTCACCCTGAAGCGGTAGACTTTGATGCAAATAATAAATATTTAAAACGTTTAGGTGAGATTTATCATACCGTTGCCGCTCTTGGCCATGATGGTTGGGATTTCATGCAATTTTTAGTTACTAATTATGTGAAAGGCAATCACTCACAACGCGACATAGTTAAAGATGTGCGTAGTGCTTTTGGTCGCCAAGTAATGAGCTATCCTATTAATCATAGTTCAGCAATTACCGCCAGTTCATCGTCGTTCAATACTATCTTTGACCAAAAAGCATCTGACAGCTTAGCAAGTAGAGAGTCATTAATGCGCGCACAAGAAAATATCAAAGATGTAGTGGATGAACTCGAAATGCTAATTCGTTCTAATTGGCAATCCACTCAATCTAAATTAAATACGCCTAAGTAAGGATGTTGACTAAAAATGGCTAAAAAACGTAAAAATGACACCCGCTTAGATCCCTTTGCAACCGCTGTTGGCAGTAGCAGCTTAGATGCTCTTTTAGAGCAAGCCAATGCAGGCGATGTTATTCGTATGCCTGCTCCCAGTGATCCTAACCGGGAAATAACGCTTGTTTGTAAAGTGATTGCTCACAACGAGATTGAAAAATCGACCCAAGTTTATGGTAAAAATCGTCGCGTACAAGCGCTTTTAAACGAAAAGTCAGTCGCAGATATTCTTCCTGCTATTAAAAAAGATGGCCGTAATCAGCACCCTGCTCTATTATGGGAGCAAGGTGATATGAGCCTTGTATTAGCTGGCTCTAGACGTCGTAAAGCCTGTATTTTAGGTGGCGCAGACTACCTCGTATTGAGTTCTAGTGACTTTAGCGAGCAAGATGCCAAAGTACTTGCGGTTTCATCAGATCAATACATTGCCCCTAGTCTTTGGGAGTTGGGTCAAGCGTATCAGCAAACTAGAAACGATCTTATTCAACAAGGCAAAAAAGGCTCGTACCGTGAAATTGCTGTTATTGAAGGGGTATCGCATACAGCGATTGCTGATGCGATAAAAGCGTATGAGCAAATATCTGCAGATGTTATAGCCCTTTACCCAACAGCTAATCATGTTGGTAGAGAAGTTGCTAAAAAGCTGATTAACGCAAAGGAGCGCGATGAGGAAGCATTTAACGAGTTAGTTGTTGCACTTGCCAGCAATGATGAAATTAACGCCTTAGAAGCCGACGACAAGCGCGCTATGCTAATTACTAAATATCTAACTGCAGAGCCTAAAACAGCATCAAAACGTGAAGCGGTTTTAGAAAATGACTTTATTAGTGTGCAACGTAACCTTAAAAGTGGTGACGTTTCAATTAAAATAAATAATAAAGTGATGACAGACAAGCGCTTAGAGCAACTTACTAAGTTATTAAGTGCCTTTAATTAGTTAGTAATATCGTGATCTGTAAAAGGGGTTGGGTTAGTTAAAACATGATCTAAACCTCTTTTTTAGTTGGTAAAAATCTGATCTTTAGTGGCATAAAAAGGCTAAAAACATGGCTTAAACCATCAAGGATCATATTTTTACTAACTAAACACCTCCTTTTAATGCCATTTTTCACCTTGTTAGTAAAAACCTGATCTAAGCCTAACTAAATCTCCTTTTAAAGTTAATTAATTGTTTTTCTTTTGTAATTTAAACGTGCTTTTTTAGTGAGCAAAATTAAACAATGATCGCCAATTCGCTATAAACCAATTTTTTACTAACCAATCAGATCCAACCAGTTTATTTTAAAAATAATATTGCTTTAGCTCAGCGCTGATAAGGCATATACTGGAAAAATTGTTTTTAAATTTTAATACTTTGAGTGACATGTCTGCTAACTTATCAAAAAATGATTTAATGGCTATTTTTGAAGAAATTAAAAATGAGCAGGCTACCCAGTTTCCTCTTTCTGAGCGATTCATAAAAAAATTATTTAAACCCGCGGTGTTGGCCAAAGGAAAATCGTACTATAAAAACGGCCAAATCAGTTGGTTAGAACATAATGCAGATTTTTCTGTGGTTGACTCTACGGTGCAAGGTGATAAAGGAATCGCGTTCAACCAACGTATTGAGATCAGTAAATTACCAACTGGTTATTCGGTCGATACCCACTGTACCTGTAATGTTAAAACTAAATGCCGCCATTTGGCCGCTATTTTGTTAAAGCTTAAAATTGAGCATTCTGGTGAGTACGGTGAAGATTATTTTATTAATGATTGGTTTAGTGAACTAAGCGCACTTAAAAACACCGACCAAGCTCAACCCTCGCAAGTATTACTGTTTGTATTAGACATAGAAAACAACAAAGTATTTTTAACCCCTAAAATTGCCAACTACGATAAAAATAATAATTATGCACTTGGGCGAAATTTAACTGAGCAACAGCTTAATAGTTTTGTAACCCCTAGCGATTTGCTCGAAAGTGATTTTAGATTATATAGCTGGATCCGATCGCAAAATGCGGTCGGTAATATTGAGCTTAAAGGTCAATGGGGTTTTAATGCGCTGCAGCAATTACTAGCCACAGACAGATTATTTTTACAACGCTCTCGAGTACCTATTAAAGCGCAACCTGGTTTACCTCTTAACTTTGTTTGGGAAAAACAAAAAGAGGTAACCCAGTTAAAAATTCATCTTGATCAAATTCCTAATTGGGCGTTAATTAAAACAACGCCGCCTATCTATTTAGATTTAGATAAATATAAGTTAGGCCGTATTCGCACGCCCCTCAGTGCTGATGAAATTGCGCACTTACAAACTATACCGGCGCTGCACGATACAAACTTTGACCGAATTTATAAGCAGCTTGCTGATAACTTTGGTGTAGGTGTTATTCCCCACCCGACTAATGCACCAAGCACGCCTGTTAAGTCGTTGAGTAATGCCATACTTAAAGTCAGCATGTCGGGCTCAGTAATGGCTATTTCGTTATCGTTTAAGTATAAAAATAAAAACTATTTAGCGGGCACCGCGCCTGCAAAGTTAATTAATAGCGCCTTTGAAAACACCGTTACCAATGAGTTAGTCAACTTAGGCTTCGATTTTTGTAAAGGGGGTTTACACAGCGAGTTTATTTTTAGTCAGGAATCGGCTATTCACTTACATTGGCTAGTTCACGAGGTACTGCCCAGCTTTAAACAACGCGGTTGGCAAGTATCAATGAGCAAAGTTAATGTTGCTGATACTAAAAGCCAAATCTCATTGCATGTAAACAGAGCTGCAGGTCATCAAATGCATAGTAAAGTAATGCTAAACGATACCAAAGTAGCTACCCTATTAAATGTAAATAATAAACTTTATGAATCGTTAAACCGTCAAAGTGAATTATTTTATTACTACCCTGTTGGCCGTCAATTTGGGGTTATTGATAAAGCAGCGTTTAATTTATTAATTGAGTTTAAACTGCGGTTTGAATTTATTAAAACCCGTGACGAATTTAACATTCCGCTTTCATACTTACCTGAATTAGTTCAGCACACAGCTATTAATGTAGAGCTACATGACCCGTCATTAGAGCGTTACCTTGATGAACTAAATAACGATGCACTGCTATCACCTAACACTGCCATTCATGGCTTACACGATTCTGTAGTATTAAGAGAGTATCAGCAAGAAGGCGTGGCTTGGCTTAACTTTTTAAAGCGTAATCAGTTAGGTGGGATTTTAGCGGATGATATGGGCTTGGGTAAAACGTTACAAGTGATTGCCTACTTAGCAAGCTCATACAATACACCGCAAGCAGGACCTACGCTTATTGTGTGCCCTACAAGTTTAGTGAGTAATTGGCAAAACGAAATTACCAAGTTCGCAAAAAGCTTAAAAGTGACCACTATTTTTGGTGCACACCGAAATGATTCGTTGCAGCATTTGGCACAAGCGCAATGTATTTTAACCACGTATCCGCTATTAAAACGTGACATTGCTTATTACTCACCGCTGTATTTTGAAAACATTATTCTTGATGAAGCCCAGTATATTAAAAACGATACCGCACAAGTTTCGCGGTTGGTAAAACGTTTAAATGCCGACTTTAAGCTTTGTTTAAGTGGCACCCCAATTGAAAACAATTTATTTGAATTAAAGTCGTTACTCGACTTTGCAATGCCCTCGCTTTTAGGTTCACAGGCGCACTTTAAGCAGCATTTTCAAGGCCCTATTGAACGCGAAAGCAACATTGAACGTGCAGAGCAACTAAAAGCGTTAATTATGCCGTTTATTTTGCGCCGTACTAAAGCCCAAGTGGCTCAAGAGCTACCGCAAAAAACCGAACTTATAAAAGAGTTTGAGTTTGAACCTAAACAAAAAGATATGTACCAAGGTATAACTCGTGCGCTTGAAGAAAAACTGATTGATTTATTTGCCGAGCAAGGCGTACAAAAAAGTAAACTCGCTTTTTTAGAAGCTTTATTAAAGTTACGCCAAATTTGTTGTCATCCTAAACTCATTGAACCTGAAACTGAGGCAGCCAGTGCTAAATTAGAATGGTTATCGAGTCACTTACCTTTAATGCTTAGCCTTGGCCGTAAAGTGATTATATTTAGCCAGTTTACCTCTGCCCTTGATTTAATTGCCGAGCGTTTAAATGAGCTAAATATTAATTTTAGTATGCTAACTGGGCAAACGCGTCATCGCGATAAAGTAATAGACGAATTCACCAGTGGTAACACTTCCGTGTTTTTAATTAGCTTAAAAGCCGGTGGTACAGGGCTTAATTTAACCCAAGCCGACACCGTTATTCATTTTGATCCATGGTGGAACCCAGCCGTTGAAAAACAAGCCACCGATCGTGCTTATCGAATTGGGCAAACAAACCCAGTGTTTGTTTATAAACTAATTATGGCTAACTCTATTGAACAAAAAGTATTTCAAATGCAGCAAGATAAGCAAGCGCTTGTAGATGCATTATTTACCGAAAAATCAATGAGTTTTACCCAGTTTGACGAACAACAAATGCTGTCTTTAATTAAAAGCTAAAATAATTTTAAAAAATCATGACGAGTTTTTGAACTTATTTAAATTGTAGGCGTCTATTAATATGCTTGGTTAAATTGCAGTTTCTCCAAGCTTTCATGTTGATATCCCATATAGTAGTTACTAGACATAGTAATGATTAAGCCAGCCAGTAATGCGCTGGCTTTTTTTTGCTTTTAAAAATATTTATTTTTTTATTTAATTTATTTTGAACTAATCACAAATGGCTGGGTCTATTATTATGCTTGTAGTTGATGTGTTGTTATACAAGTTTCATGTTGATTTCCCTGTTTGATTACTAATTTAGTAATATTGAGCCAGCTTTATTAGCTGGCTTTTTTTATGCCTCAAATTCAACTTTTTTAAAATTATTTTGAACTAATTTAAATGCAGCGCGTCTACTATTATGCTTGTAGTTGATATGTTGTTTTACAAGTTTCATGTTGATTTCCCTGTTTGATTACTAATTTAGTAATATTGAGCCAGCTTTACTAGCTGGCTTTTTTTATGCGCTTAATTTAGTGTTTTACCCTACTGCTAAAGAGAGTAATTCGTTATGATGGCATGTCACTAAATTTTAAAAGTTTATTTTATGTTTACTTCATTTTTATCCCATTTAGATTGGTTAAGTGTTGGTACTGGCGCTATAGCCGGTATGGCTATTTTCAGCGTTGTATCAGTCCAGTTAAGCAAAAAAATAAAGCGCCAAGTGAGTGAGCAGCAGCAAGAGTTATTGTTATTACAAAGCCAGTATGAGCATACGCAAAATCAATATGCCTCTTTAGTGGAAGAGCACGACTTGTTAGGGCTTACTCATCAAGAGCAACGTGATCAGGCGCAACATTTTAAAACGCGATTAACTGAGCAAGAAAAACAAAGCCAACTTTATAATCAATATTGGCGTAAAGCCGAAGCCGAGCTAACCGCCCTGCGCGAGCAATACAATCTGCGCGATGTCGAGCTTAATAATATACGCACTACCCTTGAGCAAAAGCAGCAACATTTCAGCGAGCAACTGGCTCACATAGAGCAAAGTAAAGAAACGCTTAAAAAAGAATTCGAAAATTTAGCCAATCAAATCTTAGAAGAAAAATCGCAAAAATTTAAAACCCTCAATCAAGAAAGCATAGAGCAGTTACTCAAGCCGGTTCAAGGTGAGCTAAAAGGCTTTAGAGATAAAATGGAATCTATTCACGTTGAAGACTTAAAACAACGTGCAGCACTTAAAACCGAGCTATTACATTTACAAGCCAAAAGCCAAGCCATTACCGAGCAGGCTGACAAGCTAAGCAATGCCTTACAAGGGCAAAAGAAAACCCAAGGTAATTGGGGCGAACTCATGCTTGAAAACGTGCTTGATAGCGCAGGACTTCGAGCTGGCACAGACTATAAACGCGAAGTGTCGTTTAATACCGAAGATGGTCGTCTTCGTCCTGATGTGGTGGTGTATTTACCCCAAGGTCGGCACTTAGTGATTGATGCAAAAACATCGTTAAATGCCTATACCCGCTACGTAAATGCCGAAACAGAGCTGGAATCTCAACAAGCGATTAAAGAGCATGTAAATGCCGTAACTGCCCGTATAAATGAGTTGGCCAGTAAATCGTATGACCGTTTACCAGGGATAAACTCGCCTGAGGTAGTTATTATGTTTGTACCGATTGAATCCGCCTTTGTAGAAGCACTTAAATACCAAAGCGACATTTACCAGCAAGCAATCGAAAAAAACATTTTGGTTGCTACCCCTACTACCCTGCTAACCAGTTTAAATATTGTTAAACAGTTATGGCGCTTTGAAGAGCAAACTAAATACTCAAAAGAGCTGGCTAATCGTGCTGAGCGTTTCTACAGTAAACTCAACGGCTTTTTAACCAGTATGGAAGGCGTGGGTAAACAGCTTGATAAAGCCAAAGAAACTTACGATAAAGCATTTTCTCAGTTATACCGTGGTAAAGGTAACTTAATTAAACAAGCCTCAGAATTTAAAGAGTTGGGTGTATCGGTGCAAAAAGAGTTACCTCAAGAAAGCGTTGAACGCGCTCACTTAGAGCTTGATGAATAAACACCACATATAATATTTGCGCACTAAGGCTGTGCGTTTATGTGGCTAGTTATTTACTAACTGCGCAGGCACTATAATAATATCTGTCCTTTAGGATTAACCACATGCAACGCCCAACTGTTTTTTTCATTTCTCATGGTGGCGGCCCAATGCCATTACTAGGTGATGCCAACCATGCAGAAATGCGAGCCTGTTTAGAACAGGTTGCCGCTACAATCCCAAAGCCTTCTGCTATTTTAATGGTCAGCGCGCATTGGGAAGCTCAACCAATTAGTATAACGGCGCACTCTTCACCGCCGCTTATTTACGATTACTATGGTTTTCCTGAGCAGGCGTACCAATTAACTTACCCTTGTACTGGCCAGCCGCAACTTGCTAATTTAGTACAACAAGCGCTCGCAACACATAATATTGACTCAAAACTCGATCCACAGCGTGGTTTTGATCACGGTATGTTTGTACCGTTAAAAATTATGTATCCAGAGGCCGATATTCCCTGTGTGCAAATATCCTTGCACCCAAGCCTTGATCCGCTGTTGCATGTTGAAATTGGTAAAGCGTTGCAAAGTATTGATTACGATAACTTATTAATTATAGGCTCAGGCTTTACCTTCCATAATATGCGCGCTTTTGGTGTTACTCAGTCAAACGATGTTAACCAGCAAAATCAGGCATTTGAAAATTGGTTGGTAAGCACAATCGCAGATCAAACATTAACCGAGCAACAGCGTGAACAGCAATTATTAGCATGGCAGCAAGCTCCAGCTGCACGCTTTAATCACCCCAGAGAAGAGCACTTGTTACCGCTACATGTATGCTATGGCGCTGCTATGTGTGCAAGCACTGAGGTATTTGAATTAAATATTGCCAATAAGCGAGCCAGTATGTATTTGTGGCAATAATAAAAAACACGCCAGACTTTGCTAGGCGTGTTTTTTGGTTCTACTGTATTTATTACAGTGGTTAAGCGTAAGCAATTACCATTTCATTTCGCCTTTATGAACTTTAGCGCCAATGCTAAGAGCCATAGGTAATACAGCCTCTGGGTATGAGTTGGTCATTTTATTTATCAGCAGCTTACTGCTATCACTACTTTGCTTAGCGTGTGCAAAATCCTTTAAATACTGGATTGAAAAATCAATATTTTCAGCATCTAATTGAGTGCCTGCTTTCATATGCCCTGGGATCACCACGTCAGGTTTAAGTGCTTTCATTTCATTAAGTTGTTTTGCCCAGGCATTTTGCTCTGCTTGAGTTTGTGCATCGGCCATCCATAAATGAACATTAGCGTATACAGCCACATTACCTAAAATAGCTTTGTTATCAGGTATCCATAAATAAGGACGATGATTATGCTCACCCTCTGTACCACGAATTTCAATGGTATGGCCTTCTATTTTTAAGCTATTACCATTAAATACCTTAGGTACGACGGGGTTTTTTGGTGCGTTTTCACCCATTTTTGGGGTCCAGAAAGCAAGTTTACCTTTAAGCTTTGCTGCTATTTTTTGGTGCACTGCGGGCGTAGTAATAACCTCTGCCTCAGGAAAAAACTGTTGTAACACTTCAGCGCCAAAGTAGTAATCAGGATCGGCTTGGCTAATAAAAATAGTTTTTAGTTGTTTACCAGAGTCAATTACTTTGGCGGCAATGCGCAGTGCATCGGCTTTGGTAAATCCGGCATCAATTAAAATTGCATCGGTACGGCCATAAACCAGCGTGGCATTAACATGAAAGCTATTGCTGTCAGCGTTATACACATCAAGGGTTAATGGGGGTTCGTCTGCAATAGCGATATTGCTGGTTAATAGTGTGCTTAATAAAAGCGTGCGTAGGTTCATGGTATTCTCATCATTGGTTGCTAATGCGAGCATAATAAAGGTTTGATATGTTCAGAAAAACAACCAATATTTAGCATCATTGTTTCATAAATCGTGCAAATACTATGGATAAACTCACCGCAGCGCAGGTTTTTGTGGATGTTGCCTACTCAGGCAGTTTTACTGCCACTGCCGATCGGCTTGAAATGTCACGCCCTATGGTTACTCGTCATATAGAGTCGGCAGAGGCCTGGTTAAATACGCGCTTATTGCATCGCACTACCCGTAAAGTAACGCTTACCACCGCCGGCGAGGCCTGTTTACCCGAAATAGAGCAATGGTTAGAACAGGCTAACCGTTTAGTTGAACAAACTAAAAGCCAGCAACAGTTGTCAGGTAAAATACGAGTAGCGACCAGTATGTCGTTAGGTTTTGCACAATTAGCCCCTATATTTACACGTTTTATGAAACGTCACCCTAACGTGCAAATAGACATAGATCTTGAAGACTCAACCACAGATCTAATAGAGCAACGTGTTGATTTGACAATACGTATTGCAGCCAATCCTGATCCTTCGTTAATAGGTAAACCTATTGCCGAGTGTGAATCTATATTAGTGGCCTCAGCCAGCTACCTTGCTGATTATCCGCCAATAACGACACCACAACAGTTAAGTGCTCATCAGTGTTTAGGCTATAAAAACTTCGACCGATATATTTGGCATTTACACAACGGGGATGAATTTCAATCGGTTGATGTTAAATGCAATTTAAGTGCAAACGAGGCCACCACATTACTTCATGCAGCCATAGCCGGTGGTGGTATCCTACGTATTTGGCAAACCAATATATACTTGATGGTCGCTTGCAGCGTGTATTAGCGCCATGGACATTAAACCCAATAAAAATATATGTGCTTTACCCTTCTCGTCAGCATTTATCGGCAACAGTAAGAGCACTAATCGACACGCTCAGTGAAGAATTTAAAAATCCAGCATGGTAATAAATTATAAAAGTTTGGGTTTAAACCATAGCTTTGTGCGTTAAGCATACTGATATTCTGTACGTTATTTTGTTACAGTAAATGTAATAAGCGCCTTAATCCATAAAGGCCAACAGACCTAAGGAACAATAATAATGAATCTGATCAAAACATCGGGCTTGGCACTGGCTATTGTTGCGGGCTTAGGCTTGCAAGCATGTTCAAGTACCAGCATAACAACCAACAATAATGCAGCGATGAGCACCGTGAATAACCCATTAAACCTAGCGCAAATTTATAAAGATAAAGAATTTAAAACCCAGCGTAGCACTTACTTTAAGTGGCTAGACGATGGTACCGGCTACACTGTGCTTGAAGAGCGCGAAAGCGAAAAAGAAAAAGCAGACGATAACAACGTCGATGACGAAAAAGAGCACGGCGTAAAAGGCAACGACATTGTATTTTACAATGCTGACGGCACAGGCCGTAAAGTACTGGTTGAGTTTGAAAAGCTGTTGCCAGAGGGCGCAGACGAGCCATTTGCAATCGAAAGCTATCAGTGGTCAAAAGACGGTAAATGGTTGATGGTATTTACCAACAGCGAGCAAGTTTGGCGTTCGCGCAGTCGAGGGGATTTTTGGTTACTCAACCTTGAGACAAACCAATTACAGCAATTAGGTGGTAAAGACGTTGAGCCAACTAAGTTAATGTTTGCTAAGTTCTCGCCAGATAGCTCAAAAGTGGCTTACGTACGCGACAACAATATTTATATGCAAGCGGTTGGTAGTAACGATGTCACCGCGCTCACAACCGATGGCAGTGCCACCATTGTTAACGGTAATTTTGATTGGGTATACGAAGAAGAATTTACTATTGCCGATGGCTTTCGTTGGAGCCCCGACAACAAATCAATCGCCTATTGGCAGCTTGATACCAGTGACGTTAAATTTTTCACTATGATTAACAACACCGACGAACTGTACCCTACCCTAAAAGAATTCCCTTATCCTAAAGCCGGTGAAACCAACTCTGCCGTGCGTGTTGGTGTGGTAAGCCTTGCTGATAAACAAACCCGTTGGGCTGAGCTTGAAGGCGATAACCGCGACCGTTATATTCCGCGTATTAGCTGGGCAGGCACCGGTAATGAATTAATGATTCAAGACTTAAACCGCCCGCAAAGCCATAACAAAGTGTGGTTGTTTGATTGGCAAAAGCAGCAACTGACCAAGATTTTAGAAGACAAAGACGATGCGTTTATCGAATGGTTTTATAAAGCAAACTGGTCAAAAGACGGCGAGTTTTTTATTTGGCATAGCGAACGCGACGGTTGGCGTCATCTTTATCGTGTATCGCGCGATGGCAAGACTATTATCGACCTAACCCCTGGCGATTACGACATTATTGATATGCTGAGCATCAATGAAGACAAAAACGTGATGTATTTTATTGCCTCGCCAAACGATCCTGGTCAGCGTTATTTATACAGCACACCGCTTGATGGCAGCAGCAAACCGGTACGGGTAACACCTGCTGAGTTTGAGGGATCAAACAGCTACTACATGTCAAAAGATGCCTCATGGGCAATGCATACTTACTCAAAATTTGGTACGCCACCGACTAAAGAGATCATTAAAGTGAGCGATCATAGTAATGTAAAAACCTTAGTTGAAAATACAAAGCTTAAACAAAAACTGGCTGAACAAAGCTTACCAAAGCATGAGTTTTTTAAAGTAAACGCGCAAGATGGCACCGAGCTTGACGGCTACATTATGTTCCCAGAGAACATGGATAAAAGTAAAAAATACCCAATAGTGTTTTACGTATACGGCGAACCATGGGGTTCAACCGTGCAAGACCGCTGGGAAGGTAACAGTTACCTGTATAAATCACTGTTAACGCAAAAAGGCTTTATTGTAGCATCGGTTGATAACCGTGGTACACGTGCACCAAAAGGCCGCGATTGGCGTAAATCGATTTATAAAAAAATTGGCTCAATTACCGTGCAAGATCAAGTAGACGCCCTAGATGCCATGGCTAAACGCTGGGATGTAATAGACACAGACCGCGTTGGCGTATGGGGACACTCAGGCGGCGGTAGTTCAACCCTTAATTTACTGTTCCGCCATGGTGATAAATTTAAAGTAGGGATTGCCTCAGCACCCGTGCCGGACATTCGTTTGTACGACACCATTTACCAAGAGCGTTATGCGGGCAACCCAAACACCGACCCTGAGAGTTACGATAACACCTCGCCGATTACCTTTGCTAAAAACCTAACCGGTAAGCTATTACTTATTCACGGCACAGGCGATGATAACGTGCATTACCAAGGCTCAGAACGCTTAATTGACGAACTCGTTAAGCATAACAAACAGTTTGAGTTTTTCTCATACCCTAACCGCTCACACAGCTTGCGCGAAGGCAAAGGCACCACTTTGCATTACCATACTATGATGGCTGACTTTTTTGAAAAGCACTTACTAAACAAGTAACCGCTTTAAAAAGTAAAATACTAAAGCCGCACACTAATTATTAGTATGCGGCTTTTTTAATCAAAGTGTAACGGGGGTTTACAAAGCGTAGGTTGGGTAGAGTGCAACGAAACCCAACAAAAATACAACGTTATTGGCAGGATCAAGATGTCTCCGTGCTCTCCTTCTATTGGTTGCAAATAGAGTTTAGTGATATCGTCAGAATGGGGCAAATTGTTGATTGATATATATCATTTTATCAATTATCTTATAGGTGCTTCGAGATGAGGAGAACACTCCAATTAGGCTCGGAGGTTTATAACATGTTGTCAAGTACTATCGGAACGCCACAACAGGCAAACGATAAGAACGATAAGATTACATGGACTAAGGTCTTCTGAATGTTTATGGATACCTCCAAGTTAATAGTTATATTATAATTCATGTCTAACATTACGCGGCGACGTTTTACAAGATGGTTACTTAAGTAACTTGGTTAAGCCGAGGTAAGGCGATTGGAATTGCCGCAGTTCTAAGTCTGCCTCGGTTTTGCTAGAGAGTTTATTATGGACGATAATCACCCCTGCTGGTATCGAAGAAGAGGTTATCTTCACTTTGATCTACCTATTGGTACAAAGAAAGCAATTAGCTTAACCTCCAATCCTAGCTTCGTAAAAAAGCACTCATTTTATCCCTTGATAAATTATGAGGTTAGTTCAAAAAAAATAAATAAAGATAAATTATCAGGCAAGCTTTTGGCTAAGAATAAAATGCGACCTATAGCTTATTCGTCCCATGTTGATAGTCATATTTATGCTTTTTATGCTGAAAAATTGAGTGAACTATATGAAGGGACATTAAAAGGTAATGGTCTCGATAAGTCTGTTCTTGCTTTCAGAAATTTAGGAAAAAGTAATATAGATTTTGCTTATGAAGCATTTCTTAAAATAAAAGAAATGGGAGAATGCAGCGCTGTAGCGCTCGATTTTTCTAAGTTTTTTGATACTTTAGATCATAATTTACTTAAAAAATCTTGGTGTAAACTTCTCGGCCAAGAAAAACTTCCACCCGACCACTTCAATGTTTTTAAATCAATTACTAAGTTCTCGACGGTAGATAAGTTGGAGCTATATAAATTATTCTCAATTTCAAAAAACAAACCTAGAAATCAACATAAACGGATTTGTAGCTCTGAGGACTTTAGAACAAAGGTACGGGCAGAAGGTTTAATAAAACCAAATTTATGTGGGTATGGCATACCTCAAGGCTCTCCTATCAGTGCGCTTTTATCCAATATTTATATGTTGGACTTTGATTTAGAAATGAAAAAATATGCTGATATACATGGTGGTTACTACTTTAGATATTGTGATGATATGCTGTTTATTATGCCTAAAAGGCTTAAAAACAAAGTAGCAGGATTTGCTCAAAAGCATATATCAAAGTTAAAAGTACGTATTAATCCAGATAAAACAGAGATCAGACAATTTAATAAGGTAGGAAATATTCTTAAAGCTGATAATACATTGCAATATCTTGGCTTTATTTTTGACGGTGAAAATATTTACTTACGTTCTTCTTCCCTAGCTAGATACTCGGAAAAAATGAGAAGGGGTGTTAGTCTCGCGAAGCAAACAATGAGAAAATATAATGATATCAGAGCTATGAAAGGAGCTGATGAAAAAGCTCTTTATAAAAAAAAGCTTTATAGCCGTTATACTCACCTAGGGGGACGTAATTTTATTACATATGGGCTTAGGGCTGCTAATAAAATGGAAAGTAATACAATTAAAAAGCAATTAAAACCATTATGGCGACGCTTTCATGAAGAATTGGATAAGGATTAATTAGTGCAGGTTAGCCATATTGACGCTATATTAGCTTATTCATGCTCAGCCACCATGTTCTGGATTTGCATTAGTAATTTATTTTTAGCCTTTTCATCATGTTGAGGTACAACCACGTCTATTTTTACTTCTAAGCCTAAAGCTTCCATTAAATTAAACGCGCGGCCAATTGATAACGAACCTGTGCCATTTTCAAAATCACTTACTGTATTAATACTAATACCGGAGAAATCTCCCGCAGTTTTTTGGTCAAGCTTTTGGCTTTTTCTCACAATGCTTGCCAATTTACCTAATTGTTTTGCTGACTTTATCGTGACTTCCATAACCCATCCAAAATTCACAGTATTTTGTGAATAATAGTTAAAAAAGTACAAAAAAGCTAATAATTCACAATATTTTGTGGATTATAGCGAAAGTTAACTCACTAAATGATAAATTCACAGTATTTTGTGAATTATTAAATTAATAGGCATGAACCTAATAAATTCACAATAAACTATGAATTTAGGTAATTGAAAATTTCACTCTCTTTTTAATCAAAATGGTGTGAGGGGTTTATAGCTGAGGTCAAAGGTTAAAGGAACAAGGTCAAAGAATTTTAGTTACGGTAAGTTGGGTATAGTCCAACAAAACCCAACAAGGAAATACTGCTCAATAGGCAATAATTGAATCGTTTAATATTAAACATAGCTTGGAATTAGAGAGGCATTAAAAGAGTAGCATCCATGCTACTGCAAGTGCGATATTAATAAAAACTAAGAGCTTGGCTACGAAGGTTGATACTTATTAACGAGAATGTGCTGCAAACTTTTAAGTGCCCGCTTTATCGCTTGCAGCATACTTCTTCCTTTTGTATTTACATTAATACTGGGTAGCCCAGGCAAAAGAATATTAATTTTGCATTGCTGCAAAGTGCCGTGGCGCTCACTCGAAAGATCATTTATTTGAATCTCAACTTTACGAATATTTAAAGCATGTTTTGCCAATTGGCTTTTTATCAACTTCAAAAGCGACATCTTTTCACTTGCGTTAATTATCTTATTTTTAACTGTAAGTTTTAGCTTCATGCAATTACACCTTTTAATAGTAACTATGTTGCAGGCATGACTGTAATCTACTAACTTAGTGGCAAAGGAAAAAGCTGATTATTTCTTACTTTAAAACAGGTATTTTCGAATGATTACCAACATCAACTACAATCACTTATATTATTTTTGGCAAGTAAGTAAGCACGGCAGTATTACAGCGGCGAGTAAAATACTTAATTTAACGCCGCAAACGGTCAGCTCGCAAATTACTAACTTAGAGCAACGACTAGGAAAACCGCTATTTATTCGCCAAGGGCGGGGCCTACAGTTAACGGAGTTTGGCCATGTAACTCAGCAGTACACTAATGATATGTTTGCTATTGCTCACGAATGGCTAGAAACCACACAAGGTGATACCACGCAATACTCACGAACGTTAAAGGTGGGTATTTCAGATGTGTTACCCAAATCATTGGTGTCGAAGTGGCTAGCGCCTTTAATTAATAACGACCGTATTACCAACTTACACTGTATTGACGGCCAACAAGATGAGCTGCTGGCACAAATGGCGATTCATAAGCTCGACTTAGTTTTAGCTGATAAACCACTCGATACTACTTTGCCATTTAAGGCGTTTTGTCATGAAATAGGTAAAAGCCAAATCGCTCTTTTTGGTAACGAAACATGGCATTCGCAACTACATAAGCAGTTTCCGCAGTCTTTAAATAACAAGCCTCTAGTGCTCCCCGCAAAAGAAAGCCCCGTCGCGCGTGCTATTTATTATTGGCTGCAAGAGCAAGAGATTGAAATGACAATAGCTGGCCATGTTGACGACAGCGCATTAATGAAGTCACTCGGTGAGCAAGGGTTTGGTATATTCCCTGCGCCTATTTTGGTAAGAGCTGAAGTAGAACGCCATTACGACGTTAATTACATTGGTACAATTGATAATGTTTATCAGCATTATTATGCTTTTACGCCCGACAGGCTAATTAAAGACAGTATTTATGATGAATTTATAAAGCATGCGCAAATGACGTAGATTTTAGTTAATCGCCTTAAAATGTGAAGGTTAAAGGTTAAAGGTTAAAGGTTAAAGGTTAACGGGCGTCGGGGTGCGGGTTACGGGTCTAAAATCTATAATTCAAATTCGACGCGGGGGTGAACCCGCTGCTACTAGTCGCTAATATTCTAGGTAGCAGCGGCTTTATGCCGCGTCTTTTTAAGGCTCATATAAATGCTCTTATCGAGTAAACATATTAATTGCCATTACAATTAATAAGCCGGCAAATATTTTCTTTATGGTTGAAACTGGCAAATAATGCGTGGCTTTAGCACCGAGTGGCGCGGTAAACCATGAGGTGCATACAATACCCAATAAAGCGGGCAAATACACAAAACCTGCAAATCCTTCTTTTAGGCTAAATAACTGGCTACCAGAGCTGATATAACCCATTGATCCAAACAGCGCTATCACAATGCCTGAGGCCGAGGCGCAGCCTATGGCTTTTTTCATATCAACAGAAAAAAACGTCAGTAGCGGCACTAATACTGCCCCGCCGCCAATACCTATCATGGCAGACAAGCCACCGGTTATGGTCGTATAAACGCTTAGTAACCCTTTGTTTGGTAATGGGCGCGCTATTGCTGAATCATTCTTACCAGAAAAAATCATTTTTAGTGCAATTAGCACCACGCTCACAGCAAATACCAAACGCACTACATGCTCAGGTAATAGAGCAGCTATAAAGCCACTAATAAGCGCACCAAAGGCAACGCCTGCCATAACCCAAGGTGCAATATCCCAGGGTACATTGCCATTTTTATGATGCGCAATAGCCGACGAGGTCGAAGTAAATAAAATAGAGGCCAGCGAGGTCGCAATGGCAACCACCACTACTTGTTCAGGTGGCAAAGCATTAAAGTGCAGTAATATCATGCTGAGTATGGGCACAATCACCAGCCCGCCCCCTATTCCTAATAAGCCTGCTAAAAAACCAACACCGCTACCTAATATGGCGCAGTATATAATTAACACTATTAAATCACTCATTCCTTTTGTCTCTTCTTATGTTGTGGAAAGTTCTGCGACGGCGAGCTGCTTAATAAAGTGCTTAAGCTCACCAAGGTTTATTCGAGTATATCAACAACCGTTTATGCAAATGGCACTTTAAGTACTTATGAGCATTGAATAATACTCACGTTTTGTATGAATAAATCACAACACCCGTAAAAACATCTAGAAATCTAGACTTCTAAAGTAGGTTTTGTCTGAGTGGGAGCGTCTACTAGCCTAATTTATTCATTCAACTTTGTTAAAGAATGAATCTGGCTCATGTTTTACCTGAAATAATACCGTTTTTCTTCATGCTACATAGCGCGTATAAATTTATTAACTCTGCAAAGCACCATTACAGCTAACCCGTTATGTCGGTTTTAACAGCGAGTAATGCGCCATCAATAAAAGCAGCAACAACTCAAATTGAAAGGATACGGCTATGAGCACTGATCTTGCATTTACTATTAAAAGCACTAACTTGGATGAAAACTACCATCCGTCAAATAACACACGTATTACGACCAATTTCGCTAATTTAGCAAGGGGTGAAAGCCGCCAACAAAACCTGCGTAATACCCTAAAAATGATCAACAATCGTTTTAATGCTCTGGCCAGTTGGGATAACCCACAAGGGGATCGTTACGAGGTTGAGCTCGAGATCATTTCGGTTGATTTAGACATTGCAGGCAGTGGCCAGGCATTTCCGTCAATTGAGGTATTAAAAACCAATATTATTGACCACCAAACTAATGAGCGAATTGAAGGCATGGTGGGTAATAACTTTTCATCGTATGTGCGCGACTACGACTTTAGCGTGTTATTGCTTGAGCATAACAAAAGCAAACCGCAATTTAGTATCCCCGATAATTTTGGTGACTTACACGGTAAGTTGTTTAAATGCTTTGTAAACTCAGATACCTATAAACAGCATTTTAAAAAGCCGCCAGTTATTTGCTTAAGCGTGTCTGATAACAAAATCTATCAGCAAACCGAAAACTTACACCCTATCTTAGGCGTAGAGTATCAGCCTAATGAGTCGTCGTTAACAGAGCAATACTTTAAAAAAATGGGCCTACAAGTGCGCTACTTTATGCCACCAAACAGCGTTGCACCGTTAGCGTTTTACTTTTTTGGTGACCTACTTAACGACTACAGCAACCTTGAACTAATTAGCACTATTAGCACCATGGAAACGTTTCAAAAAATTTATCGTCCAGAAATTTATAACGCTAATGCCGCCGCAGGTAGTCGTTATAAACCGAATTTAAAAAATGACGATCATTCGTTAACGCAAATTGTGTATGACCGCGCAGAGCGAGGTCAATTAGCGGTAGAGCAAGGTAAATTTACTGAGCAGCATTTTATTAAGCCTTATCAATCGGTGTTGCAGCAGTTCTCGGCAAGTATCGCTTAATCACACAACAAAATTAAAGGCAGCATTTATTATGAAAAAACTATTACCTACATCATCAGCAGGCAGCTTGCCAAAACCGTCATGGCTTGCTGAGCCCGAAACCTTATGGTCACCGTGGAAATTACAAGGTAGTGAGCTGATTGATGGCAAACACGACGCCCTGCGTATTTCCCTGCACGAGCAACAAACCGCAGGCGTAGATATAGTCAGCGACGGCGAACAAACTCGCCAACACTTTGTAACCACCTTTATTGAACATTTAAATGGCGTTGATTTTGAAAACCGCAAAACAGTTAAAATTCGCGACCGTTACGACGCCAGCGTACCCACAGTGGTTGGCCCTGTGTCTCGCACTAAATCGGTATTTGTTGAAGACGCCAAGTTTTTACGCCAGCAAACCAGCCAACCAATTAAATGGGCACTGCCTGGGCCCATGACTATGATCGACACCCTGTATGACGATCACTATAAAAGCCGTGAAAAACTGGCATGGGAATTTGCTAAAATACTTAACCAAGAAGCCAAAGAGCTAGAAGCCGCAGGGGTTGATATAATTCAATTTGATGAACCCGCTTTTAACGTGTTTTTTGACGAGGTAAACGACTGGGGCATAGCCTGCCTAGAGCGAGCCATAGAAGGGTTAAAATGCGAAACCGCCGTGCATATTTGCTACGGCTACGGCATTAAAGCCAACACCGATTGGAAGAAAACCCTTGGCACCGAGTGGCGACAATACGAAGAAGTATTCCCTAAGCTGCAAAAATCGAATATTGATATTATTTCGCTCGAATGTCAAAACTCACATGTACCCATAGAGCTACTCGAACTGGTGCGCGGTAAAAAAATAATGGTGGGCGCAATCGATGTAGCCACCAATACTATAGAAACACCCGAAGAGGTGGCCAAAACCCTACGCGAAGCGCTTAAATACGTTGATGCCGACAAACTCTACCCCTGCACCAACTGCGGTATGGCACCCCTACCCCGCGACATCGCAAACGGTAAACTTAACGCCCTAAGCAAAGGCGCAGAGCTAGTACGTAACGAACTGTTAGCAGCGAATGTCGCTTAATTCTTAGTTAAAGCAGCTGTAAAAAGCCACGCCTTAACACATGTTGAGGTGTGGCTTTTTTAATCAAAATGTAAGGGGGGGTTACAGTTAAAGTGCAAGGTCAAAGGTGAAAGGGAAAAGGTTTAAGTTCGTTGAATATTGGTTGGGTGAGTGCAGCAAACCTAGCGTAATTAACCTCAGAACTGCATAAGAATTAAAGCCGAGTCACTTTTATACTCGGCTTTTTAGTCTGAAAAGTATAGGCAATTAATCCAGCCATTAAATTAACCATAAATGAGATGCCGCTGCGGTGCCTTGTGTGGTCTATTTGAGCCATATTTTTCACCTGATTCTATTAGGTGTTTAAGCCATTGAGGTTCAAACAATAAACAAAAATCATCGACACCTAGGTAAATTGCATCTAAGTTATTCATGCCCTTCCCTCGGTAATCTTATGTTTCTTGGTCGAAAGATCTGATCACCGCAAGGGCATTTAGTTCCATTTCTTATGTGCAGCTCAGGTTATTTACGCTTCTTGTCGTGGGTTTAATCTGAATAACGACGTGTTAGTAAGTAAAACTGAGCAAACCAAAGCGTTTACTCATTTTATAAGCCAAGTTGGTGAATGGATAAATACCGACTACGCGCTGGATAAAAAAGAACAAGCACGGTTATTACTCGATTCATTAAGTAGCGCCATTGATCGAGCTCATAGTTTAGCCCTTGCTACTACTTTACATATCAACAATTGCCATCGTCAGCTGCACACCGTTATTTGTGAACACTTTAATCTTGATGCGCCATTTACTGAAAAAAACCAGCGTTTAGCCTGTTGCCGCTATTATTTAGCCTGTTATAGCAAATGCCAAACCTGCCCTAAAAAGGACATTAATACCAATGAACCAACGTCTTAAAACGATTGATCTTGTGCGTGGTGCGAGCGTTTTCATTATGATTATTGTGCATACCTTATGGATGTATGCCTCCACAACGCTTCAAAGTGAAAGCGCATTTGGTACGGTTGTACATATACTTGGCAAAGGCACCGCCTCGTTTTTGGTGGCAATGGGGCTATTTATGGCGCTTTCGCGCAGGCAAACACCCTTGCTATTAATTAAGCGTGGCATACAGCTTTTACTGCTTGCTTATTTTATGAATGCGGTCAAGTCCTGGCTGCCTATTGAAGTATTTAATACCATGCCTGAGGCGTTTATAAATGCGTATGGCTGGCAAAGTCCGCTCAGTGCTGGGCAGTTACAATTATTTTACAACTGGCTGGAGTTAGCTTATTGCTGTTTGGTGTGCTTAATATTGACCGTTGGAAAACAACATGGATTGCGGGTTTAGCCATTGCAATTGCAGTTTTGAGCCAGTTTGTAAGGCGGCTGCAATTTACGCTTTCACCTTATTTTAGCGATTTGTTTTTTTGCTAATAACTATCAGGTGCATTTTCCGGTATTTCTTTTGATAAGTGCGATATTAACGGGGTATGTACTTTGTCGTTTATACAGTAGTAACCACCAATGTGCCGATTACTTATATAAAGTATGTGCACAACTTGGTGCTGCTTTACTAGTTATTGGCGGCATATGGTTAGCCATTGATTTTAAAGGTCAGTTTGGCAAATTTTTCAATTTAAATGGCGGCGGTATTAGCTATTTAATTGGCTTAAATTTATGTGCCCTAGCGGCTATACAGTATATTTTTGCTGATAAATATAATGGCCCTATTACACGTGCTCTTTTATATGCCAGTAAACATGTTACCGCTTTGTATGTTATTCAGTGGGTCCTTATTTGCTGGTTTATGGGTGTGTTTGGTTATCATACGCAGTCGCTTGTGCCAACCTTGTGTCTAATGGCGCTTATGAGTTTACTCACTTTTGCAATACACAAAATGTATTTGCAAACTAAGTTAACCCTACTTGGTTTTAAGCAAAAATCTAAACGTGCAGCATAAACTGTAAAGGGGCTTTACGGACGCTGATTTGGGTGCCCTAGCTTGCTTTTATTGCGTCAATAACGCTATGCATACGCTTTGCTAACGGCCTATTTCGGTGATGGCACACATAAATATTTTCGCTAATTGGATTTGTTAAATGATGCGTTTTAATAAGCGCAGGTTTATTAAAAGCACTTACTGCGTGTGCGGGTAAAACCGTAAAACCCAGCCCTAAACTTACCGGCTCCAGTATTAAACTTATTTGGTTAGAAAACCCCGTTTGCTTAATTTGATCAACATGTTCAAATTCACTGTAGTTTTCGCTAAGTAAAAGCTGTGCATGATGTTTTGCATCGGGGTGGCTAATAAAGCCCAGTTCATTTAATGCGCTCCATGTTGGGTTTTTTATTGCGGCCGGAGTTACCAATAGTAAAGGTTCTTGGCCTATTTTATGGCTGGTTACTTCGCTAAGGGCTGGCGCTTGAGTTAAAAAGCCAATATCGGCACTATGGTTTGCCACTGCTTGTTCAACACTGGTATTTGGAGCAAAGCGATAATCTATAATTAGCTCCTTGTGCTCTACTTGCAGTGCTAATAGTTGATTGTAAAACTGCAGTCCACAACTGCCTGGCGACTGTATTTTAACTAAACCGCTGTATGGCGAGTCATCTTTTAATTGTTGTTCTAAAAACTGCCATTCTTTGAGTAACTGACTACCCTGCTGATATAAATTTTGACCCTGAACGGTAAGCGTAAATTGTTTACCGTGGCGCTCAAGCAAGGCGCAATCTACTTGCTGCTCTAACTTTTTTATATGTTGGCTTACGCCTGACTGGGTCATATAAAGGCGCTCGGCGGTTTGGGTAAAATGGTTTACCTCAACCAAAGTGCAAAATGTATTTAGCCATGCCGGGTTTATCATTACAAAATATACTCAAAATGATGATTAATGATAATTTTACTTAATGTTGGTCAGTTCGTAAACTCACTCCATCAACTAAACATAGTTAAGTAGGAGTATTTATTATGAGTCATACATATCCACGTAGTTTTTCGCACATTGGTATTTCAGTTCCCGATGTTGAAAAAGCCGTAGAGTTTTACACTAAGGTGATGGGCTGGTACACCATAATGGAGCCTACTGTGATCACTGAAGACAACAGCCCAATTGGCGAAATGTGTACCGATGTATTTGGTCCAAATTGGGAAAAATTCAAAATAGCGCATCTTTCAACAGGCGACCGAATTGGTGTAGAAATTTTTGAATTTAAAGACCAAGAAAACCCTAAAGACAACTTTGAATACTGGAAAACCGGTATCTTCCACTTCTGTGTACAAGACCCTGATGTAGAAGGCTTAGCGGATCGTATTGTTGCTGCAGGTGGTAAAAAACGTATGCCAGAGCCACGTTACTACTACCCTGGCGAAAAGCCGTACCGCATGATCTACATGGAAGACCCGTTTGGTAACATCCTTGAGATTTACAGCCACAGTTACGAGCTTATATATAGCGCTGGTGCTTATTAAACTTAGCTAGTCTAAAAAAATTTAGCTAAAAACAAAGGCCGCAGTATTTATTACTGCGGCTTTTTTGTGCCTAAAAAGAATACATTGCCTAGGTATATTAGTGCTGATAACGTGATAAAACAAAACTACTTATAACTCCATGTTTTAAATTTAGGACAATAATGAACATTTCATTGGAAGATGTCACCTCTGCTAATTACGAAGAGGTATGCGATTTAGACGTTACCAAAGCGCAACAAGATTACGTAGCGAGTAATATGTGGTCGTTAGTTGAAGCGCACTACAATAGCGGGTATACCTGTAAAGCGAATTAACCTGAACTCTGGATAATAAATCTATCTCAAGCAGTAATTTTCAGCGCTAACTTCGTTGAATTTACTTGCAATAGGCTAGCTATTGACGCGTAATTTCGCCTTGTTTTCACTGGAAATCTCTGGCTAGAGAGAATAAGCATAAATATCACTTTTTACTCAATACGTTAGTAAACCTCTTAACCAGAGTTCAGGTTATTTACCAAAATAATAAGCCTGTAGGCTTTTTTATGTGGGTGCAAGAAACCCCTACAAAAGTTTCTATTTGGCGTTTTATGGTAGATGAACATCATCAAAATAAAGGTATTGGCCGCCAAGCACTATTCATGGCAATTGCAGAGATTAAAACGACTTCTAAGCTTGAACAAATCGAGATTTGTTATAACCCGCAAAACCCTGTTGCTAAGGATTTTTATTCTAGTTTTGGGTTTGAAGAAGTTGGCCTAGATGAAGACGAAGAAGATATGTTAGCCATTATTAATATAAAAAGTTAACCCAATTTTGTTTAGCGCGTTGCTTATTGCCATAAAAATTAGTGCTTAGTAAGGTGTGGAGGATGTTGCAGTGCTAATTTTTTTAGCTGTGTAATGCATGAAAGCGCTAAGTCATGATATTCATCATCGCTATACAATATTTCGTTTAGCAGATTAATAGATTGTATGAGTGCATTGTGCGCAGCACTTTGTTCGTCTAAAAAGTGAAGTGTGGAATAAAGGCGCTCTGTAAGTGAGGTAATTTGTATGATTTGCTGTTTATTCGCACAGTTATACATTTGAGCTAATAAGGACGCACTTTCAAGTGCACACCCCAAATACGGCAATGCTTGTGCAAATTGGTATCGTTTAAACAGCGCTTCGCCACTTAGCTGCGCATTTTGAATATCTATAATTGCTTGTTCTGGTTGACATAAAACATGTTGTTTGTGTCGAGCACATAAAAAAGGTAAGGCCATTATACGTTCTATATCTGTTTATTTTTTAAGACTGTAAAACAGAAATCTCAAAACATCAAATGATAATTGTTTTTATTTGCGTTTGTGGGCTTGAAGCAGTTTGTTGTGTATACTAACTTCATTGTTTTGATTCTTATTTTTATAAAAACCGATATGAAAAACCCATTTTTAGCACTTGTTTTACTCAGTGGATTATCAGGCTGCAGTATAAACACAGTATCAGTATCTCAAAATTCATCCTTGTATAATTATGGGCTTTATAATGCAAAGGGTCAGCGAGTTAATTCAATATTGTCAGAGTCCACGCTTTTGAATGCCGATGTTGTTTTAGTCGGTGAATGGCATACACACCCCGGTGTGCACTTATTTCAGGCTGAGCTGTTTCAGCAATTAAGCACAAAAAATAAGCCTATTGCCTTATCGCTTGAGCAATTTAGTCGCGCTGATCAGCAAACACTAAACCTTTATCTTGAGAGTAAAATAGGTGAACAATACCTAATTGATAATACTAAGGCTTGGCCTAATTATAAGAGCGATTATCGTGCGTTAGTGGAATTGGCGAAGATACAAAATAGCGATGTAATAGCTGCAAATGCGCCTAAGCATATTGTTACCTGTATTGGCCGCCAAGGTATTAATTATATTAATAAACTCGACCCACAACAGCGTAGTTTTATTGCAAAAGAGATAGATACTTCTCCAAGCCTTTATAAAGAACGCTTTATGCAATCCATGCACCATGGAACGGCGAGTAAAAACGAAAAACTTTACGCCGCGCAAGTTACTTGGGACGAAACCATGGCTGAGTCTATCGTTAACTATATTAGTCAAAATAAGGGCACGCAGGTTATACATTTAGCCGGTGACTTTCATGTGAGAAATGGTGAAGGCATAGCGCGGGTAATTAAGCGAATTGCCCCAGAGCTTAATATTGTATGGATATCGCCAGTATCAAAAGTACAATCTGAGCAAAGTGGTTATCAATTAGAAGTTAACGCTTTGCCTGCTCGCTATGTGCAAAAAGCACATCAACAAGCTGCATTTAAAGCGTTAGCTAAACGAGGGGAGAAAACACAGTGCCAATAATAGGTTGGCACTGTGTTTGTGTAATACACTTTTTAATATTTACTTAAGCGTAAATGTGCCTTTCATCATGGCGTAATGGCCAGGAAAAGAGCAAAAGAAAGTGTAATCGGTTCCGGCGGTTAAGCCGCTGGTTTTAAAAGTAACTTCGGTTTTTTTACCGCCGCCAATAATGTCTGTAGCACCAATCACGCGACTATCATTAGGCTTTATGTAGTGGTTGCTAAGCCCTGCAGCGTTGCCATCTGTGATAATACCTTGCATGTTTTGCTCAGTAGATAGCACCCAGTTATGGCCCATTACATTAGCAGGTAATTTACCGGTGTGGCAAGGGCGTGTTGATCTTTGATGGTTGAATTTGCAGCAGTGTGTTTGGTTTTTAGGCAAGACAGAGCCTATGAAGTGTGGTTATTCCACATAAATAGGCGATAACGCAGCATAAATACCAAACATGCGCTGCCCTTCGGGTTCTGCCTAGGGGCGATAAACTCATTGTTGCTCGATTTTTACTTAGCCCACTAGGTTACAAATCAAGCGCCGCGATTTAATCGCCCCTAGATTGAACAAATTACAATCCGCAAAGTTCAACACGCCCTAAGTTTAACAGTCACTTGCTTACAGTTTTTAGGGGCGCTTAGTGTTTTAGTTGAAAACTGCATCATATCGTTTGCATCTATATTTAGTGTGCATTCGTCTGCATATGCAGTATTGGCACTCAGTAGCAGTGTAGTGCTGAGTAAGGCTATTAATTTTTTCATACTGTCTCCGCTAGTTGGTTTGAGCTGTTTCGTGCTTGATTTGTTAGGGCTACAAGTGCTTTTCGCACGGCTAATGGGCTATCGCACTCGTTCGCAAAATTAATAAAGTAATTACGCTTGTGGCTTTGTATATAAAAGCCTGTGGGTAGTAGGCCGCTCATTATTGGAGTGTTATCGGCTACGTTATAGAGCTGCATTAATATCAGCGACATAGCATCTTGATGATCTTCATTCATATGAGTGATCATGCTTTGCTGCTGGCTTTCATCCCACTTTTTAGGCTGAGCTTGCCACTCGTTTTGCTCAAGCCAAAATATTTTTCCAAAACCGCCAATATAACGCACCCGCACTACATCTAATTGCCAAAGCTGAAAATCATGCGCATTGCGATAGCTTGCAGCCTCAGGGTACAAAGCTATATATTTATCAAGTAGCACTTCGCTTTGCTCTTTTGCCACAATAGAGCCATCACCTACGAGTGTTACTCGCCCATGTTCGTTTTGATCGCCATAATCGGCGGCATCAAAAATAGTCAGACTCATGCGTGAGTCCTGTTTTAAATTTTTGGTGTGCTGAGCTATGTCACTAATAAAAAAGTAGATGCGGCCTTGTTCGTCACACATATAAGGTGTAACAGAGCCAAACGGATAGCCGCGTAAATTATTTGAAATGGTCGACATTACGCCGGCATGGGTTTTAAAAACGAGCGTGCGTGCGTCGTTTAATGCTTGTTCTCTCATGAAAACTCCTGACGTTGAGAAAAAACCATGGGCGCATCGTTATAAGGATGAGGGTTAACGTGCAATTTCATGGCGTACATTTGTTGTAAGTTTTGTGCTGTTAAAACGGTATTTATAGACCCGCTTTGCAGCACTTTTTGGTTGTGTAATAAGATAGCGTTGGTTGCATAAAGGCTTGCTAAATTAAGATCGTGTATAGCAATAATGGCGCTGTTTCCTTGCTCTACAAAGGTTCTAACACAGCTAAGTAAGGTATGTTGATGACGCATATCTAGCGCTGATGTTGGCTCATCGAGTAACATTAATTTAGGCTCAGTTTGCGCAGTAAAAGCATCTAACTGGGCTAATGTGCGCGCCATATGAACACGCTGTTGTTCGCCGCCCGAAAGCGCACTCATTCGACGTGTTAGGTAATGGGTTAAATCCATAAGTGAGGCATATTTTTGAACTTTATTGGCTTGTGTTTTAAGAGACTCTGTATAGGGATAGCGACCCATAGCAATGAGTTCAAATACACTAAAATCAAAGCCAACATGGTTACTTTGCATCATTACAGCGCGCTTGCTAGCTAATTGCTCTTTAGAAAATGAATGCAAAGGCTTGGTATTAAATAGTATATCTCCCTCAAAGGGATGCATGCCTGCCAAAGTATGCAGTAAGGTTGATTTACCTGCACCATTTTCGCCTATCAGAGCGACAAGTTGTCCTGCTTGGATATTGCCGCTAATATCCTCTAAAACACGATGCGTGTTAAAGCCTATATTGAGGTTGTTAAACGTGATCATGACCAATCTCGCTTATTTTTAATGATCAAATATATAAACAGAGGAGCCCCAAGTAACGCCGTTATAATGCCTATCGGCAGCTCCGCAGGCATAACAACCAAGCGTGCTAACCAATCTGAAAGTAGCAACACTATGACACCTAAAAGCATACAAAGTGGCAGCATATTCCGTAAGTGTGGGCCAACCATGAGGCGTGCGATGTGAGGGACAACTAAACCAACAAAGCCAATTAAACCTGTTAGCGCAACCACCGCACCTACGCCCAATGCAACTAATATAATGACGTATAATTTAAGCTTGCTGGTATCCACTCCTAAGTATTGGGCTTGTGATTCACCGATAAGAAGTAGATTCATTGGCTCTTTTAATCGCCATAGCCCGATAAGACTCAGTAATAGCAAAGGACTCGCCTGTTTTATATTATCCCAGCTTGCACCGCCTAATGAGCCCATGGTCCAATAGTTAATTAACCGCAGTGCGCTGTCATCGGCATAAAAACTTAATAATCCAATAACAGCGAATGCCAATGCATTAATGGCGACACCGACTAATATAAGTGTATTTATATTAATTTGTTTTTGTTGTTTTGAGACTAAATATACCAGCGACGTTACTGAGAGTGCGCCCAAAAATGAGGCATAAGGTAAGTAGTGTTGGGCGTTAAAATTAAATTGTGCACTAAGGGCAATAAAAGCAACCGCGACCATTGCAGCGCCTGCGCTTATACCAATAATAGAAGGATCAGCAAGCGGGTTACGACACAGCGCTTGAGTTGCAGCTCCTGTTTGTGCAAGTACTAAACCCACCATCACTGCAAGGACAAAACGAGGCAGGCGTATTTGTGTAACCACATTGATTTGTAGCGCATCAAATTGACTAAAATGTTCAGGAGCTAGCCATGCAATCGCTAAACGCCAATCCCACCCTGCCGCTCCATAGCCTATGCTAAGTAATGCTAAAGCAAAAATGCAGCCATAACTTAATAGCATCCACTTATGCGGATTACTCAGTGTTATGGCGTTAAAACGATTCAAAGTTAACGTGCTCATAAGCGTGTTTTATACTCATGCAATGCTTGAATCGCAGTAGCAATACGCGGCGATATGCCCAGTGAAAGTAAGCTGTCCATGACCAGTAATTGACACTCTTGCGCTGCTTTTAATAAGCGAAGTGTAGGCTGTTTACAAAAGGCTTGTTTACCACCAAGGCTTTGCACAACATGCGCTGGCGCTACTAAAAAATCGGGCTGATTTACAGCCAGTACTTCACTGTTAATTGCTTTAAAGCCTGTATGCGTAGCAGCTATATTGGTAATGCCCGCATAGTTAAACAGTAAGTTGGGCACCGTTTCTTGTCCTGCTGCGACGAGCCCACGCTCATTAGCTGAAAGTAAAAACAAAGCGTTGTGGCTCTGTGTTTTTACTTTATTAGGTAATGATTTTTTTATTTTAGTAATTAGGTTTTTAGCTTTTAGGTTTGCATCTAAATCACTACCAAGGTGCTTAATTAGTTCAAGTAGTTCATTTACAGAAGTCGGTTTTTTATAGTGAATAACCTTCACTCCGGTCGCTTCTATTTGCTTGAGCGCCTGCTCTCTTCCTGCACCTTCAAGTGCAAGTAACGTAGTTGGACGCATTGAAAGCACTCCCTCAGCAGCTAGATCTCGATAGTAGCCTACCTGTGGCAATTGTGTTGCTTGTTGCGGATACATACTCGATTGGTCAACCGCTACTAAACTATTTTGTTTATCTAGTGCGTAGATTATTTCAGTTAATGTGCCGCCAGCACTGATCACACGCTCTTTAGCGAGTGCTGATTGAGTGGCTAAAGCCAGAAAAAAAATTAGGTACTTCATAACAAACTCCGATTTTATTTTTTAGTATTATAACCACTTTAATCTAAATGAAAATGATTATCATAATTAATTGATCTTATTTTGGGTTAGTTGTAACATTTAAAAGTAAATAATAACTATTATCATTTGGAGTGGAGATGAATCCCTTTTCTTTTAAATTTACAGCATTAGCCTCTTTGTTAATTAGCTCTGGTAGCGCACTGGCCGAAAATATTATTGACGATCATATTGTGGTTAGTGGTTCTCGCTTTGAACAAAAGCTAGAAGATGTAACTGGCTCAGTAACGGTGATTACCGAACAAGATATTGAGCGTCAACTCGCTGTAGATTTACAAACGATGTTTAAATATGATCCAAGTATCTCAAGTACTGGCAGTGGCGCAGGCGCGCAAACATTAACTGTACGGGGTGTTGGTGGCAATAGAGTTGTTTTTATTAAAGATGGAAGACGCACAAACGATGGCTACGCTGGCGGCGGCGGTTATTTAGTGGGTCGAAACTACTTTGATGTTGCGGGTGTTAAACAAGTTGAAGTTGCAAAAGGGGCGGCATCATCGCTATATGGTTCTGATGCACTAGGGGGAATTGTAGTAATAACAACTAAAGATCCAAGTGATTATTTAGTGGATCAACAAAGCTTGGTAAAAGTAGCGTTAGGCTACCAAGGCCAAAGCAATCAGGTTGCTGCTGATATTACAGCAGCAAAAGATTTAGGTGACTTTGCTATTAGCGCTGTTTATAGCCATCGCGATAGTGAAGAAGTACAAAATTACGTTGAAAATTTACCAGGTTACGATGCCCGCTCGGACGCTTTACTACTTAAAGTTGAGCAAAAATTTGATGAAAAACGAACCCTTAAGTACACCTTAGATTACTTTAACCAAACGACAGAGCAAGTAATCACTCCATCCATTCAAGAAACCGAAGACGAAGATACAAATATCTCATTTGCACTCGATTATGATTCAAATATGGCAACAGCCATATTTGATAAATGGTATGGGCAACTATCCTATAGTCGTTACGAGCAACAAAGTGACCAAATAAGCGCGGCTAGAAATTACATTGATTATAATGACTACGGGTTTGAGCAAGATATTTTAGGCCTAAAAGCGGTATTTAATAAGGAAATTAAAGGAGAAAATACCAAGCATGAATTTGTTTATGGAATCGATATTGATTTATATGATACAACACGACCACGCTTAAAAACCCGTGTATTAAATGATGGTACTGTTGATTTTACGAATGAAAAACAAAAAGCATTTCCTGGCGCCGATACTTCTTTAGTTGGTGTATATATGCAAGACAGTATTAAATTTAATGAGACTGATTGGTCGTTAGTTGCGGGTATTCGTTACGATTATTATGCACTTGAAGCTAAAAAAGATGCGCTATACGCTGACACCGAGCTTGATGATATTACCGAATCTGCATTTTCACCAAAGCTGGGTGTGATTTATCAGGTAGACGATAATTTATCTTGGTATGGGCAATATGTTCGAGGCTTTAAAATACCGCCACACGACCAAGCCTATCAAAGCCATGGTGTTGAGCCATTTTATCAAATATTACCAAACGCAGATTTAGACCCTGAAAGCAGTGACTCATTTGAGATCGGATTAAGATACGCAAGTAGCGATATTAGTGTAAATCTAAGTACTTTTTATGCTGCCTATGATGACTTTATCGAAACGGCAATTGCGGGTGTTGAACCAACTTATATTCCTAATGTAAATAAAACATTTTACCAATACCAAAATATTAGCGAAACCCAGATCAGCGGTGTAGAAGCTGGTATTGCTATGTATGTTACCGACGATATTTTATTAGAGGCCAATGTTGCTTACGTAGATGGTGAAAACAAAGACTCTGACCAGCCACTCACTAGTATTAGCCCGTTAAATGGTTCTATATTGGTAAGCACTGAGTTTGGCAATGTTAATTGGACCGCTGCTTGGCGTTTAGCTAAGGCGCAGTCTGATGTAGTACTTGATACTAATGGTAATAAAACAACACAAGGTAACGGTTATGGTGTTGTTGATTTATATGCAAATTATCAGTGGCAAGCATGGCAAATGAATGTAGGTTTACTTAACCTACTCGATAAAGAGTACGTACCGTTTGAACTTATTGCTGGTCAATCCAAAGGCACTGATTTTAGCCAATATAGCCAACCAGGACGTAATGTTTCGGCTCGGATAAGCTATCAGTTTTAATTAATATTAAAAGTTGTGTATATACCAATCAGCATAAATATCTGAATAATTTAACGGATTGAATTTTTCTATGTCTAAGCTGATTGGTATATAAAGCACCAAAAACACTGCGTATTGCGCCATAGTGTAAAGGGGGTTTACGCCCCGTGATCTTTGTACTGCTCATATCTTTCAATAACACTATTCATACATTTTCAAAAGAGTGCGCTTAAATCAATATTGGTTTACTAAAGGCACTTAAGGCATGCGTATTCAACACCAGAAACCTAAGCTAATTATAAAAAGGAGGTATTAGCTCGAACAGGTTACGTCACTCATATCGAAAGTATGCGTTAAACCAGCAGGATCTTTATTAATTACTATTAGGTTATTCTTTTCAATGTAAAAAGTGTATTCGCGCATCCAATTGAGTTTAGCAATTTGTTTTAGCTCATAACGGCCAAATGCTAGCGGGCAATTTAAATACACATAATGGTAGGCTTTCCCCATCGCGCCAGGGTCTGCGGTGTAAATATAAATAGTACGATCAGTAAACGTGCTTTGTTTATGAATATAATCAGGGGTTGATAATGAAGAACCATTGAATAAAATCCCTAAACACAAAAAAGGAATTTGAATTACACCGACTAATGTAAGAATGATAAAGAACAACCACTGAGCGATTTTATTTTTAATTATGCTTTTAATTTTTTCAGATTTGGCGAGCAGTAATATTAAACCTGTAATTACCAACACCAATTTTATATAAAGTAAATTATGGCTTAATGTATCCATAAGCCGTGGAGAGTGCCAATTTAAACCCCAAAGCGCTCCACCATGCATACTCTCCAGAAAGGGTAACAATAAACATGCCGTAATAAGAAAGATAATTAACGAGACATTATTGCTGCTTTTATCCATTGATTTTTGTCCTTTAATCTAACCGGAGTCGCTGTATTTTTAGTGTAATATTTATAACATAATTTAAAATGCAGCGTACCTAAAATGTTATAAACAAGATAGCTACCTAAAAGAGTAAAAGTATCTTTAAAGATGGTAAGCAGCTACTTATTATCCAAAAAAAAGCGCCTTAACCACTACATTAAGACACTTTGGATGAAAAACTATAAATAACTAGACGTTAAAAATGCTGGTTGTATAGTCAACTTCAACGCGGTTAAAATTATCACTACCTAAGCTAAGTTTTAGCTCACCCTGTTGCTCAAATTGAGGTTTTTTGGTCACGATATTAACTGTACCGCCGGGCTCTGAGCGGCCATAAAGTGCGGAGCCTAGACCTTTTAATACTTCAATGTACTCAATGTTTGATACATCACGAGGGCCGCTGAATCCGCGTCCACCGCTAAAACCATTAATTAAGTAACCCGATGGCATGTTTTCGTTACCCGATAATCCACGAATCGAAAAGCTATCCCATAACGCGCCACTGTTATTTTTACGTGAAATACTGGCAGAAAAATCCAGCGCATCTTGTAATTGAGTTATTCCTTTTTGATCAAGTACCGCGTTATCGAGGGTTTCGATTGATTGTGGCATTTGCTTTTGAGGAATATTGCCTCGGTAAGCTTGTTTATATGTAACCGCAATTTTCTCTATTGGTTGACTTTGGGCAATGCTTTGTGCGCTTGCACTTAAGCAGGCTAAGTAAATTAATAAGTACTTCATAAAATGCTTTTAGTAATGTTATATTATAACTCAAACTACAGCATTTGTTACTTTATAACAAAATGTTTTTTGCGCTCTATGTATGCGTCTAATTTTTACACTAGCGACTATGCAGCTATCACGTTAAGATGGATAAAAATAACACAATAAGAACAATATAATGTTAACAAAAACAAATGCATTAATTTACTTTTTAGCGTTTAGTAGTGGCTTTAGTATTATGGGAATAGAGCTATTAGGTGGGCGCATTTTAGCGCCTTACTTTGGCAGTAGTGTACATATCTGGGGCAGTATTATTACTGTATTTATGCTTAGCTTATCATTTGGGTATTTACTGGGGGGTAAGCTGTCTATTCGTCATCCTTCGTTGACCAAATATGGGTTAATCTTTTTAGTTGCCAGTATTATGGTGGTGCCTATTGCATTGTTTGCTGAGCCAATTATGGCATTTATTTTTTCGCATATTGAAGACAGTCGCTATGGCTCGTTACTCGCCTCAACCGCGTTATTTTTTATACCCACCATTATTTTAGGCATGATCTCGCCCTACTCCGTACGTTTGCTGGTTACAAACAGTGAGCGCAGCGGCCAAGTGGCAGGTGGCCTTTATTTTGTAAGTACCTTAGGCAGCGCACTGGGCACCATTATAACCTCTTTTTATATGGTATTGGCGTTTGATGTTAACGCGATTATTTTAGGTTTTGCTGGTGTATTAGGCACGCTTGGGCTAATTGCCATTACCTTTGACAAACTTAAAGTACGAGAGGCCGTTTATGCTTAAGTTTAAATCCCTGTTTGTTTGTATTACGGTGCTACTGTTTTCATCATACAGTGCAGCTAATGTTGTGCATAAAGAGCGCTCCTTGTATCGAAATCTACTTGTTGAAGAAACTGGCGATTTACGCTGTTTAAAGTTTGATGAAAAAACCCGACAAAGCAGCCAAAGTTGCATGTACATTAGCGACCCTAAAAAACTCGTGTTTAACTACACTAAGCTGGCTTTTTCTAGTTTGTTACTGATTGATAACCCTAAAAAAGTGCTCATTATTGGTTTAGGTGGCGGTACGCTTTCTAATATGATTCATGAGCTATACCCAAAGGCACACATTGAAAATGTTGAAATAGACCCTGCGGTAATTAAAGTGGCGCGCGATTATTTTAACTTTATAGAAACCGATAACGTAACTGCTAAAGTGCAAGATGGGCGTATTTTTATTAAACGTGCGGCGCTTAAAAAACAGCAGTTTGATTGGATTATTTTGGATGCGTTTAATGGCGACTACATTCCTGAGCACTTACTCACAAAAGAGTTTTTTGAAGAGATAAAAAGCGTATTAGCCGAAGGCGGAATTGTTGCTGCTAACACGTTTTCATCAAGTAAACTCTATGAACATGAGTCGGCAACCTATCATGCGGTATTTGGCGATTTTATTAATGTAACAGCCAATAATAACAGTAATCGTATTATTTTGGCTGGTTATAGCAATATCCCTACAGAGCAACAAATAGCACAGCGGGTGACGCAGCTAGCTCCGTTACTTGCTCCTTATGACGTAGATATAAAGGCAATTAGCCAGCGTATGTTTTTCACTAAAGATGGTAAAGATTGGCCAAGTGGTACTAAGGTGCTGACAGATCAATACTCTCCAGCTAATTTACTTAATTTTTGATTGCTATTACATGGTCACTTATATCCGGTGGCCATTACTTATTAAAAAGATAATATTTTAAGGAAGCGATAATGCACATTCACTTTATTATTCATGAACATTTTGAAGCGCCAGGCGCTTATGAAGCTTGGGCTAAAATGAATGGTCATACGCTGTCTTAAACCGTATTTATTTAGCTGAACACTTACCACAACATGCTGATGATATAGACTTTTTAATTGTAATGGGTGGGCCACAATCGCCCGCTATATAGCTTGCAGAATGCGCCTATTTTGATAGCAAAAAAGAACAAGCCTTTATTGCCAGCATGATCACGGCAAACAAAATAGAGTTGGGTGTTTGTTTGGGGTCGCAATTAATTGGTGAAGCGTTAGGCGCGGCTTATCAACCTAGTCCAGAAAAGGAAATTAGTAAGTTTGCGATTACCCTCACTGATGCAGGTTTGAATCATCCGTTATTTAGCCATTTTGGCAGTGAGCTTAATGTGGGGCATTGGCATAACGATATGCCAGGCTGACTACTACAGCCAGTATTATTGCAATAGCGAAGGTTGTCCAAGGCAAATAGTCGCTTATAGCGATTTAGTCTTTGGTTTTCAATGCTACATGGAATTGACCACCGAGGTGGTTACCCTCCTCATTGCCAACGATGATTTAACCAATGCCCATAATTACCGCTTTGTTGAACAGCCCGAAAAGCTCTTAAGTCATGACTATAGTAAAATGAACAATAAGCTTTATACTTTCTTAGAAAAGCTTGCTGCGCACTATTTATCAAAATAATACTTATTTAACCTGAACTCTGGATAATAAATCTATCTCAAGCAGCTATTTACAGCGCTAACTACGTTGAATTTACTTGCAATAGGCGAGCTATTGACGCGTAATTTCGCCTTGTTTTCACTGGAAATCTCTGGCTAGAGAAAATAAACATAAATATCAATTTTGATTCAATACGTTAGTAAATCTCTTAACCAAAGTTCAGGTTATTTACGTGAAGTTAAAATGCCAAATATTTACTTAGCCTGCTAACTAATGCTAAAATTTGCCGTATATTCACAAGTAAGAGTTCCTATGAGTAGCACTATTCCTTTTCATGAAACACTCGATTTAACCTTATGCGGCAATATGGGCCGAGTGCACCGCTTATGTCGAGAAGCGGTGACACTGGCGGTTGAGCCGCTAGGTTTAACTCAGTCACGCTGGACGGCAATGATCCACTTACATCATTTACCCTTAGGAGCAACGCAGCAAGCGCTGGCGACTAGTTTAGGTATTGAAATGCCCTCATTAACGCGCACCATTAAGCAATTAGAGCAGCAAAATCTGGTTATTCGACAAGTTGATGAACACGATAAACGTAGTAAAAAATTGTACTTTACTGATGAGGGTATAAAGTTATTAGAACATTTAAAAGAGCTAACAAGCGATATTAAACAGCGTTTATATGCCGATTTAAGTACTGAGCAACTTGATGGTATGGCGCACAGTTTAGTGCAAATGGAAGAAAACGCGCGGCGTTGTATTGCAAGCTTATCTGGAGATAAATAAGTATGACACCTGATCAAAAATTTGCCCGCTACGTTAAAGTTTCGCTTGTTGGTTTTATTGTTGTCTTTTTTTATTATATTGTTGCCGATGTATGGTTGCCGGTTACGCCACAGGCACGGGTTTATCATCCGGTTGTGCAAATATCACCGCAAATAAATGGCCGTGTTACCGATGTTTTGGTCAGTAATAACCAAGCGGTTAAAGCGGGTGATGTATTATTTGAGATAGATAAAAACACCTATCAGCTGGCACTTGAACAAGCACAGCTTGCCCTTGACGATGCCAAACTTCAAAATAAACGCCTTGATACCAATGTAAAAGCGCTTGAGGCACAAATAAGTGCAGCTAACGCTAAATTGCATGAGCAGCAGCTATTAAAAAAGCGTGGCGAAACACTTTATAAACAAAACTCTATTTCGGAGCAAGAGCTTGAAAGCATTCGTGCTAACTTTGCAGCAAGTCAATCTAATTTAGCTGCCTTTGAAGCACAGCTTGCTGAAGCTGTTTTAGCGCGTGGCGACTCGGGGCAAAATAATTTAGCGCTGCGCCATGCGGCCAATCAGTTAGCGCAAGCCGAGCTTAACTTATCCTATACACAAGTGCGTGCTTTAAGCGATGGTGTAGTGGCTAATTTACAGTTACTTGAGGGTTCCTATGCGGTTGCGGGTAAGCCATTACTTGCTATTGTGGCAAAAAAAGCAGATTTAGTGGCTGATTTTCGTGAAAAGTCACTATTAAATATGCAGCCTGGGAGTTTAGCAAAAGTAGTGTTTGATAGCCGACCTGGTGAAGTATTCGACGCTAAAATTGAAACTTTTGAGGCCGGTGTCAGTGACGGGCAACTTAGTGCGAATGGATTACTTAGCACCACCGAAACCAGCAACCGCTGGGTTCGTGACGCTCAGCGCCAGCGTATTCATTTAGTGCTACCAAATAACACTCAGCTTATAAATAATATGCCCAGTGGTGCGCGTGCCACCGTGCAGTTACTCCCACAATCGGCAATAGGTCAATGGTTGGGGTCAGTACAGATCCGCTTTATTAGTTGGTTACATTACATTTATTAGTGGGGCGAGTAATGACACAACATGTTAGCCAAGCGCCACAACTCGATTCAAATGGCTTACGCCAAGCGCTGCGGATTGCCGGTGGTTGCACTATTGGTTTTACTTTATGTAAGTTAATGAATTGGCCAAATGGAATATTTTTTACAGTTTACCCTATGTTATTACTGGGTTTAGTGCCAAGTATTAACAAAGGTGTGATCCGTCAATTTGTTGCCAGTGCTGCCTACAGTGCGTTTATTGTGCTTGTTTTGCAGGGCTTATTTTCACACTTACCGGTGTTAATGACGCTCATTACTTTTGCTAGTTTTTGCGTGTTATTTTATTTAATGAGTAGTGGCGGCGCGTTTTTATTTGGTGCGTTAGGTGCGGTGAGCTTATCGATTCAGTTGCACTTTGCCAGCCATGTTGATCAAGCAAGCAGCATTTACCCGCTTATTTTAAGTAATGGTATGGCTATTTTTATTACTATTATTATTGCGCTCTTGATGCATGGTTTGTTTCCTGATGTGACAGCGCGGCCCATGCGCGCTGTGCCACACAAGGACAAAGAAAGTATTCGTCACGAGGTGTTGCTATGCGCTAGCGTTGCGACTTTATCATTCGTAGTTTTTCAGGTACTTGATTTACAAGATTCAATTTCGGCGCAAGCGGCGTCTATTTTAATTTTATTTTCGTTGTGTTTTAAGGCAGCGGGCACCGCAAGTTGGCAACGTATTATTGGTACACTGATAGGCTGTAATGCTGCTTTGGTTTCGCAGTTGTTTTTGTATAATCATACCGACGTTTTGCTTTTTCCGGTGGCTATATTATGGATTTTGTCTTTTATATTCAGTCGTTTTCATATTTTAGGTGGTGGTCCACCGGGTGTTGGGTTTGGGGTATTAACCACGTTTGGCATTTTATTTGGTCAGTCGTTAGGCCCAGGGCAAGATTTAATATACAGTGCTTTGTATCGATTTAGCTCGGTGGCCGTTGCGGTTACGGTAAGCTTAAGCGCAGTGTATGTAGTGCATCGAATCCTCAACCGATTTAGCGTCACCCGCCATCATACTTATGATTAAATTAAAGGCTGCATTCGCAGCCTTTTTTATACTAGCCTATTGCAAGTAAATTCAACGCAGTTAGCGCTGGAAATAGCTGCTTGAGATAGATTTATTATCCAGAGTTCAGATTACTTAAGTTATAGCTTGATATTACCGCGTAGGGCTTTAGTTTGGCCGTGTTTGGTTTTTTTATCCATGCGTTTACGCTGTGAGTTACGGCTAGGTTTAGTGGCACGGCGTGCTTTATTAACCTTAGTGGCGCTTAAAATTAAATCTTTTAGCCGTTTTAATGCATCTTCCCTGTTGAGCTCTTGGGTGCGATGGCTTTGCGCTTTAATAACCAATACCCCTTCTTTGGTGATCCTTGAATCTTTTAAAGCAAGTAATCGTTCTTTATAAAAGTCAGGTAATTTAGAGCGATTAATATCAAAGCGTAAATGTATAGCACTGGCTACTTTATTAACATTTTGCCCGCCTGCACCTTGCGAGCGAATAGCGCTGAGCTCTACTTCCCATTCATCTATGGTTACGGTATTTGAAATAGTTAACATAGTGCCCCGCTCTTTTTGCAAAAAAATGTATTATAACATCAGTACATTGCGTTGTGGTGAATCAACTTAAACTCACAACTGAGTTAATAATAATTTATAAATTTACGCTTTGTATTGGCAATAGCCGTTAATTAGTTTTTAATTAACGCTACTTTACTATTAGGAAATGCTTAATGAAAAAATTACTGTTATCAATCGGCTTGTTAGCGATGAGCTTCTCAAGCTTTGCACAAGACATTAACGAAGGTCAATTACAAAGCTATATTAAGGCATTGCCTGCGGTTACAAGTTGGGCAAGCAATCAAGCGTCGTTAGAAGGCTTAGATTTAGCGAGTATGCTGGGCGCATCGGCAGATCAAACGGTCACTGAGCAAAGCTCGTTAGCCAACAGCGCACTTAGCATGATCAAACAGCAAGACTTATATAAAAGCTTTGCCAACGTAACTAGCCAATATGGTTTTACGCCTGAACAATTAATTGCTGTAGGATCAGAAGTTTCAATGGCTTACATTGAAAACCTGAAATCAGGTTTATCAGATGAACATAAAGAAACCGCCAATAAATTAATGGGGGGCTTACAAAGTATGCAAAGCAGTAAAGACAAAGGTGTTAGTTCATTAATGGGGTCGTTTGGCAATGCATCAAGCGCAGCTCAATCGGCAGAGCCTGTAGTCAGTGAAAATAACCTAGCACTTGTGAGCGAATACATGCCACAACTTAAAAAGCTGTTTTCAATGTTGTAAAAGTTATTGTTTATAGAGGTGGCATTGGCCACCTTTTTTATACTTACTTTCCCAGTCTCATGTATTTTAAGTTTAAACAATGGCCTCAGTTTTAATGCTGTAAACCCCCTTTACGGCTATGATTAAGGCGTTATTTCGCTAACGCTAAAAAATAAAAAGTAATAAATAAACCTTAATTTTACTAACGCTAAGGCTACGTTTTGTTTGACGCTGAAGTTATACCAATCGACTTAAATATTTAACCATTCTAGCGAGCTAAATAAAGCGCTAACTGCGTTATAATTTTTTCAAGTAGAACAACCACATGTCAAAATTTACGCCTTGTTATCACTCCATTTATTTGTCGCTATAAATGGTCAGTAACTTAACACAATTGGTATTTAAGTTAGTTGTTACTGACTCGTTGTTGTTTGATACGGATCAGCCATTTATCAACTTAAGTAGTAAATGACGGTATATTTGCTTTCAGCTAGCTTATTTTTGTTTGTTTTGTAGCCTTTTTTTAATTTGTATACGGTTGAGTTAGTAAAAAATCGGTTTATTTTAACGATTTTGAAAAGTAGTTAGTAAAATCGTGATCCTTTCGGTTTTTTAAATAAAGTTATTATAAATTAGGTGGTTAGGCTTTAGTATTATAAAGCTAAAATAGTAGTAATCCCAAAGGGCACGTATGTTAATAGCAAATAATGGGACTAAAGCATCGCTATATAGCCGTTTGCAGCGGTTATAGCTGTTTGTTCAGGTGCCTTATTTCAGATCACTATTTAACTAACAGTATTAAAAGAGCCTATTTTATTCAAATGCAAATAAGAACTACTATCTTTTGTATTTGTTGGCGTTATAATATCACCATCTTTTTTTAGCTATGTTTAAAAGGAATTTGCAGTTTATGCAGGCCTCCAACCGTCTTTTAGACTTTCCCAAACCCGTTTTTTCTATGTTATGGCAATTTATGCAACGCTTTAGCTATGAATTAGCGGTTTTATCGCGTTTTTTTATTGCCATTGTTGGCGGGTATTTTTTTACAGCCGTTAGTGTGTCGCTATTAAGTACATTAGTGCCTGTGCCTAAAGTTGACGCGGTTTTGCTTAGTGTGTCTGCGAGTATTTTAATTTATGCCCTAGTGTTTATTTATAGCTTTTATATTCATTCATTAAAAACTGTTTGGATCAGTATTTTACTAAGTATTGCAGCGCAACTTGTCGTGTTGTCGCTATTGAAGGGATGGTTATGAAAGGGAGTTTTTTTCGTTCAATGACGTGGTTACATACATGGGTGGGTTTGCTCGTGTGTTGGTTACTGTATTTAATATTTTTTGCAGGCACTATTAGCTTTTTTAGAGATGAAGTGAGCTTATGGAATCAGCCAAGTGTCCATAATATTGAGCAGCAGGCAGATCGTATTGGCGCGCAAAAACAACAAATCGTGTCGGGTGTTGAGTATTTAAATGCGCAAGCACCTAATGCGCCTAATTGGCGTATAACGCTTCCTGAGGAGCGTATACCTTATTTAACGTTTGGTTATGCAAAACCAAAAGAGCCTGGACAGCGCAGAGCGCAGTTCGAAAATACCCGTTTAGATCCAAATAATATTCAGCCTTTAGCACCCTTTGTAGATACCCGTGGGGGGAATTTCTTTTATCGCCTGCATTTTGATTTGCATTATATCGATGTAAAAACGGCGCGTTGGATTGTCTGTTTTGCTAGTTTATTTATGCTCATTGCGTTGATATCTGGCATAGTTATTCACAAACGTATTTTTAAAGATATGTTTGTTTTTAGAGCTAATAAAGGCAGCCGTAGCTGGTTAGATGTGCATAATTTAAGTTCGGTATTTGCCTTACCGTTTCATTTAATGATTACTTATACGGGCATTATTACCCTGATATTTATGATTTTCCCCTACCCCGCGCAAACCGTTTATGAGGATGGAATACGAGGCTTTTTTAATGATGTTTCGCCAAGTAGTCCTGCAACAGAGTCGTTGCAAGGCACTGCGCCGTTAGTGCCTATCAATACTGTTTTGGATCAGGTTTATACTAAGTGGCCAGAGGCTGATATAACTCGGGTGATTATAAATAAGCCGAATAAGGCCGCTGCGACTATTATGGTTTTGGTCAGTCCTGGAAAAACATTAAGGGATCAAGCACCGCGTTTGATATTTAGTGGAGCGAGTGGTGAGCCTGTTGCTCAAACTGATGATGAACTCACCGGCAGTAAAGCGCTGTATGAGTCACTAAATTCAATGCACACTGGGCGTTTAGCAGAGCCATTATTACGTGTTTTATACTTTTTAGGCGGCATTGCTGGCTGCATAATGATAGCCACGGGCTGTATTATGTGGGCAAAGCGCATTCGGGAGCGAATGAAAAAAAATGCCCAGCCATCATGGGGTTTAAAACTCGTCGAAGCGCTTAATTTAGGAACTTTAATGGGGTTACCCTTGGCAACGTCTGCGTTCTTTTTAGCAAACCGATTAATCAGTACACGCGCAATGGAGCGCGCGGATAAAGAGATACTTGCCTTCTTTTTAACTTGGCTGTGTGTACTTATTATCGCTTTTGTAAAGCGTGACAAGTTGCAGTGGTGTGTTATGGCTGCCATAAACAGCATTGCTTGTTTTAGTGTGCCAGTGGTTAATGCGCTAACAACACAAGGGAATATAATCAGTTATTTACGTAATGAACAGTGGGCTTTATTTATGTTTGATAGTCTCTTTTTACTGTTTGGTTTGCTGTTTTTGTTACAAACCGAAAAATTACGTACTGCACTGCAAGCTAAAAAATCTAGTCCGATAAACACTCAGGAGCAAAAAGTATGATTGCATTGCTCCCTTTTAGTTTATGTTTGGTGGCTTTTAACTGCTTTGCACTGGCTAAGTTTAATCATTTTAAGGATGTTTTTAACAAGCGCCCGACTGATCAGCAGCGTTTAATTTTATTGAGTGTTGCTTGGATCAGTATTTTACTAAGTTTGCTGTTATGTGTTAACGAATTACAAGGTTATGGTGGTTTGCAGTTTTGTGGCTATATGACGTTAAGTGCTTTAATTGTAATGACTTTTTATAGCTTTTTGGTGAGGTTAACTAAACTTTTTAACTTACTCATATTAGTAATATTGGCCATGAGTACGTTATTTTTTGGTTTAAATGGGCTTTAGTTAGTAAAAACCTGATCCCAAAAAATAGGCTAAATTGAGGTAAAAAAATGGCAAGCGAAAGCTTGCCAATTAAAAAGGGGGATTGTCATTATGTCTTGTACTTGCCTTTCCTTTTGCAAGTGGGGCTAATATAGCCCCTCTTTATTTAGTTTACCTTACAGTAAGGTGAACGTTTTATTACAACCTAGGGGCATGTAAACCCCCTTTACAGCGATTTTTGATTTACCCAAATAATCTCATCTGTTGCAAAACCAAGCGCTTTTACTTGGTTTAAAAAGTGCTGCTTGAGCTCTTTACTCACAGTAGGTGTTCGCGATAAAAACCATAAGTAATCTTTGCTGTAACTGGTAATAAACGCATATTGATAATCAGGTTGGTCGAGCTCAAAAATAATATAGGCACCATAAAACGGGCCAAAAAATGACACTTTAAAATGCCCTGTATCGGCGTTTTCTACAAATTTAGCTAAGCCTTCAGCTTCGTCCCATTTTTGTTCTTTACTAATAAACCCTTTGTTTAATACCTTTACCGTTCCATCATCGTTAATTGAATAAGTGGCTGTTACTTGCTCCATTCCTTGTTCAAAAGAGTGGTCTAATCGTGCTATTTCATACCACTTGCCTTGGTATTTCTCTAAATCAAAGTTTTTAACAGGGGTTATTCCTTCGGGTGCGCTGGTACAGGCACTGAGTAAAAACACGGTGGTAATAAATAATGCGGTTTTAAAAGCGAGTTTCATGTTGTTTCCTTTTCTTTAGAAATTGCTATAGGATCGCCTTAATACTAAAGCAATTTAAAGAACTTAGCATGAAAATTTGGGTTGATGCTGACGCTTGTCCGGTGGTAATAAAAGAAATTTTATTTAGAGCTGCAGAGCGTACGCAAACAGAAACAATACTGGTTGCAAATCATGCCATGCGCATCCCACCGTCAAAATTTATTAGCCGACTACAAGTGTCATCGGGCTTTGATGTGGCTGATGATGAAATAGTAAAACGGATTGAAAAAGGCGATTTAGTGATCACAGGAGATATTCCACTGGCAAGTGAAGTGATTGATAATGGCGGCCAAGCACTTAATCCGCGCGGTGAGCTATACACCACTGAAAACATTCGTTCATTACTAAATGTACGCGATTTTATGGATACTATGCGCTCAAGTGGTGTAGAAATGAGTGGTGGGCCGCCTCCATTAAGCCAAAGTGACAGACAAAACTTTGCTAACAATCTTGATCGTATTTTAGTGCAAAATAAGAGCAGTTAAAGTGAGCAGCCAGTTAATAGGGTTAGGTGATGACTCATTCATTGTTGCTGTGTATGTAGCAAAAGCGCCCCCTATGCCTTACTTTGAAACACTTGCGCAGCTAGAGCCTGTAGTTAGTGGGCAAATAAATAGCATAAACCAGCACTGTGGCAATGGCTGGCGAAAAGTTTTTAATGTATACGCCAAGGTGTTGTTTGCGCTGCCAAGCGAGTATTACGCTTTTGCTAAACAAGCCAAGAGTTGGCAAGCATATCGCGATGAGCTGTTATTACAAAAGCATAACGGTACTGCATTACTCTTTAGTGCGCCGGTGCTTACTGAGCATAAAAATCAATTGCACATTATTGCTGGGCGAACTCACGCTAAAAACTTAATACAACAAGGTAAATTAAACGCCCAACTTGATTGGCTTGATGATGAGTTTGCTATAGATAAAAGCCAGAATATTATTGTATGCCCCTATTTTGATTATAGGCAGCTGAGTAATATTAAAATTGCCCGTTTGAGTGAATTAGTGGCTCAGTTGCGAATAATCTAAGCCACTTTCGTTTTTTAGGTAAGTGTTACGCTCAGTGTGTTAGCGCTATCAACTAGCATGAGCGATCCCAAAATAAATAGGATGCAGGCCGATGCACGGCCAAATTTTAGTGAGAGCGCCGGATTATTGCTGAGGATTTTTCTGGCACTTACCCCTATTAACCAATATACCAGCGCACAGCCAACTAAATGAATAATGCTAAGTACCAGCAATTGTTCAGTAATAGAAAATGACAGTGTTGGTAAAACAAACTGCTGCAATAAGGCTAAAAATAACAGTATCACTTTGGGATTCAAGCCACTAATTATAAAGCCCTTTCTCATCCACTTTAGAGGCGTGTCTGAGGTGTGCTCTTGGCCATCGTTATAGGCTGCAGGCATTGGAGGAAATCGGTACAGTGATACGGCAATCCAAATGATATACAAAGCACCAAATAAGGTTAACAGCTTTATAAACATGGCATGCGACGCTAATAACGCGCCTAACCCTATCACCACAATCAAACTAGCCATTAAATGCCCAAGTATTAATCCTGACACCGCAGGAATGATTTTATCACCCGCTATACCTGCACTGATTGTATAAGCCCAATCGGCACCGGGGGTAAGTACAAACAAGATTGATACCAGCCAAAAAGAAAAAATAATATTAATATCCATACGTATCCATGCGCTAAAACCCAAAATAAGTGAGCTGCTATTTTATTTCTTTCTGATGAGTAAAAGTTACTGTATTTTACTGACATAAGCGTTCATTTTAGGAAATAATCAACTATGGATACCATAGATAGGAAAATTCTTGCTGAGTTGCAAGTTGATGGCAGGCTCACCCTTTCTGAATTGGCTGATCGTGTTGGGCTAAGCGTGTCACCTTGTCATCGTCGTGTAAAAGAGCTTGAGAAAAGCAAAGCAATTGTTGGCTACAGAACAGAAATATCACCGGAGAAGGTTGGTTTAAACTTTTCTGCGTTAGTATTTATTACTATTAAAGAAGGTGATAAAGCGTCGTTAAGCAAATTAGAGCAAGCAGTCGATGCTATCCCTCAGATCACCAATGCACAACGCTTATTTGGCACCCCTGATTACTTATTACACGTCGTTACTAAAGATTTAGCCGCGTTTCAGCAACTCTACGATGACAAGCTATCAGCCTTACCGGGTGTACAACGTTTAACCTCAACCATTGTGATGAAAGATATTGTAAGAGCGCGTAACTTGCACTTTTAACAGGTTATGTTTTACACGAACTTTAAAAAGTTAAGCCGATGACGCTGCAAAGCCTATGGCAGCGGGCTTTGCCTAAATAGGTAAAAATAAAGTGTAAATAAAGCTTGTTATAAAGTGTATTGCTGTTATTGTGCTTGCCATCGGGTTGATAGAAAGCCCTGTTTATTTGTAAGTACCTCGTTGTTATTAGTAATAATCCTTCGCGATATCCTCAAGTTAAATGTTTGTTTTCTTCCTGTTAAACGCCTATTTTAAGGCAAATTTTTTATTATTTTTTTAGGATATTATTATGTCTAATACAACTACTGGTACAGTAAAATTTTTCAATGAAGCAAAAGGTTTTGGTTTTATTGAGCAAGAATCTGGCGCAGACGTTTTCGCACATTTCAGTGCTATCTCTGGCGACGGTTTCAAAACATTAGCCGAAGGCCAAAAAGTACAGTTTACTGTAACGCAAGGTCAAAAAGGCCCGCAAGCTGAAAACATCGTTTGCATCTAATTATAGAGGGAGTGGGCTTTAAAGCGCACTCACTCCGCTTAAACTAGTGTTAAGCAATAAAGCTAATATCATTATGATATTAGCTTTTTTTTTTGACAAAAATTTATACAACGTAACCGCTAAAGCCAAGTGCTTTAAAATAAAGCTTTGGAATACCAAATCCACATTCATTCAGTAGTTCACTAAAGCGCATACGATCTAGGGGGTAAAACTCTCTTTCGAGGTTATGCCCCATTTGAGTTTTGCCTGCTTCAGTTAGGCCTAATTGAGCACAGGTGTTTAATTGTGACTCACGCTCAAATGTTGTTTCTGGGCGCATTAAATCAGCAATGTAAAGATTCGCTCCTTTTTTAAGGTTAGTTTTAATGCTTTTAAGAATTTGTTTTTTGTCGCCGTTATCTTCTACAAAATGCATCACCAGTAAACATAATACGGCGTCTGCTTTCGCTTTTACTTTATCAACTGGGCTACATTCAATAGTGACACGGCTATCAATACCTTGCTTTGCAAAGCGCTGTTTTGCAATATCGAGCATATCACTAGAGGTGTCTTGGGCAGTAAACTGCCATTTAGGATTCATTTTTGCTAATGCTAATACTTCCTTACCTGTGCCGGCACCAATCACTAAAATGTGTGCATCGTCGCTTAACGTGGTTTGCAGCTGTGCATTGGTTAGTTGATGAAGTAGCTCATAGCCTGGGACTAAACGGGTAATGCGGTTATCATATTCTTGTGCTTCTTCGCCTGTGAAAGTGGGCATGCTGTCTCCTTAAATTACGTTTATGGTGGAGTATCCACCCGGTTTTTTAGCGACATGAATTTGTGTAGCAACGCGTTCGCTCATTTCACTTACATGTGAAATTACACCGACCTTTCTACCTTGCGCTTGCAATGAATCTAGCGCGTCCATGGCAATACTGAGTGTTTCACTATCTAGTGTTCCAAAGCCCTCGTCAACAAATAACGAGTTAATTTGCACTTTGTTCGAAGATAGTGAGGCAAGTCCAAGTGCTAATGCCAACGACACTAAAAACGATTCACCGCCAGATAGCGTATTGACCGAGCGTTGCTCATCGGCCATATCGCGGTCGATAATGGCTATATCAAGTGACTCAGCAATTGCAGTGAGCTCATAGCGCTTGTTAAGGGTTTTTAAATGGCTATTAGCATAATGCAGCAATATTTTGAGTGTTTGTGTTTGCGCTAAATTACGCATTGTTTTACCTGTGGCATCACCGAGCACTTTATTAAGTAAATGCCATTGGTCAACCTGTTGCTTGAGTTGGCTTAGTTCAGCTTGTTTGCCATCAAGCGCTTTTGCATTTTGGTTGTGCTGCTCAATCGCGGTGTTGATGGTGAGTAAGCTATTTTGCAATTGTGTTTGCTGGGTATTTAAGTGGTTTTGTTGCTCAATTAGCTGTGCTTCGCTTTGCGTTGGCTGATTATTTTGTTGGTGCTGTTCATTAGCTTGTTGCTGTTGCTTTAACGCGGCTCTGGCATCAACGACTGCTTGCGATAGTTGCTCGCCTTGTTTTAACTGAGTTTTAATATCGTCGTTGCTGATAGTTAGTAAAAATGTGACTTGCTCATGACTGATATCGCCATGAAGGATGTTAAATTCTTTAAACCAGTCGCTGTAACGCGTTTCAAGCATCACTAACTCTTGGTGGTTATCTGCCAGACGATGCTCAAGGTTTTTAAGCGTGATAGCGTGTTCATCGCGCTGTTTTACGGCACTGTCGTGTGCTTGTTGGCTGGCACTTAATTGGCTTTGGCAGTGCTCTAGCTGTGCTGACAGTTTAGCTTGGTAGTCATCGGCGCTAATAGTTTGGTTATCAAATAAGGCTAAGCGCTGTTGCTGCGTATTATTGTGTTGTTGCTGTGCTTTAGTTAATTCTTCATTGAGCGTGCTAATTTGCTGCTCTGCTTTGGTTATAAGCGGTGTTAGTTGTTGTAACTGTACATTGGCGCTGTCGCATTGTTTTTGACTTTGTTCAAGCTGTGCTTGGATTTGCTGATATTGTTCTACCTGCTGAGCTAAATCGCTAAGCGTTAACGATCCTGCTTGCAATGCGTGCCAAAAATCACTGTGTTCAAAATGTAAATTGAGCTCTTTTATAATCGCTTCGTTTTGAGTTGCTAGTTCATCGCATTTGTTATTAAGCTGAGATTGCTGATTGCTCAGCTCAACATGCTGTGTGTTTAATTGTTGCTGTGTCGCTTGTTCTTTTTTAACTGTGCTTTGCAGCTGGTTAACAGTTTCTTGCAAATTACTAAGCTGTTTTTGCGCCGAAAAATACTGTGTTTTTTGTTCACTTAATTGCTTATAAGTTTCATCAAGCTGCTCAACTGTTAACTCATTAAGCTCGGTTTTAGCCGCTTGCATGGTATTTTTAATTTCCAGCATTTTGGCTTGTGCATCACTAATGGCTTGGCTGTACTGAGCATGCTCTGCCACCAAAACAGCGTGTTGTGTTTGGTGTTGATGAAGCTGTGCTTGAGCATCTTGGTGTTGCTGTTTTTTGCTATTATATGCATTTTCAAAGTCGGTTATTAAGTTTGTAAAAGGTTGGCTTTGATTGCTCGCGAACGGGTGCTCTGTAGCCCCACAAACGGCACACGACTCATTTGGAACCAGTTGTGCGCGTAAATGCTCAACATGCTCACTGGCGCGAAGCCTCGCTTGATTAAGCGCTTGCTCTGCGTGTTTAAGTGCCTGCTCTTTGCTGGCTAAATGCGTAAGCAGCGTAGTTTTAGTGTGTTCACTGTGGCTGAGCTTTTCTGCCACATCACGTTGCTGTTGCACCGTGTGTTTTAATTCTTGGTTAAACTGCTTATAGCGTGTGCGCTGATCTTTTAAATAATCAATGTTTTTAAGCTTAATGTCGCATTGTTCAATGTTAAATTGAGCGTGCTGCTGGTTTAGCTTATTTAGGCTTTGCTGCTGCGTTGTAAGCGTTTGCTCTGCTTGTTCGAGTTGTTTATTTTGCTCGCTAAGTTTTGCTGTGAGTATTGTTTGTTGCTCTGCGTGAGCCTGAGCTTGCTGCTGGGTTGTTTTTAGTTGTGTCTGAGTATTAAAAAACTGCTTAAAGCTATGATGAAAATAGTTCCAATCAGTTGCCAATGGCTTTAATTGACTCTGCTCGTTCAACCAGTGCTGATGCCCTGTGATTTGCGTTGTGGCTAGCTCTGCACTTATTTTGTTTTGTTGTAGCTGCTGTTGTAAATCACTTAATTGTTGCTGCTCTTTGGCGCTTTGTTGAGTCAGACTTTTTATAGTTTGGTTATATATTGCTAATTGGCTGTCGAGCTCTCGCGCTTTTGCAATCAGAGGCTCTGCTGTTAGCTTTTGTTGCTTTGCTGTATCTAATTCGTTTTGCTGTTTTTTAACGTTACTGGCTTGCTCGGTGATCAGCGCGTTGTGATCAAGCTCGTTTAATTGTTTTATTTGTGTATTTAACTGGCTATTTTGCGCTGTTAAGCTTTCACAGCGCTGGCGGTTATCTTTAATTTCAAGCGCACTTTGCGCTTGTTTTGCTTGCTCAGTTTGCGCTTTAACAGCATTGAGTGCGGCATGTGCTTGTTGCTCGTTTTGCTGAGCATTTTTTAATGTCAGCTCTAAGCTATGTGCTTGCTTATACCAATTAACACCTTGCTCTGTCGTTGCTAAAGTTGTTTTAGTGTGTTCAATTTGTTGTTTTAAATCAGCCAGCGTTTGTTGTTTTTCACTCAGCTCATCGTCAGACAATAACGTATAACTGGCTAAACTTGCCGTTAGTAATTCAAATTTATCTTTAATAGCTTTGTTGCGCTCAAATATACGCTGCCCTATTCGACTAAATTTATCGGTGCCAGTCAGGCACTCTAAAAGCTGCGCGCGCTCATCGCCGGTGGCTTTTAAAAAGGCGGCAAACTCATGTTGTGCTAGTAGCACTGCACGGGAGAATTGCTCAAAAGTGAGGCCTATTTTATTTTCAATGGCTTTGATGGTGGTGCTTTTGTCGGCAATTAAGGTTTCATCAGGTAAGCTATGCAAAGTATGCTCTGCCACTTTTAGTTTGCCGGTTACTTTTTTATGCGTGCGTTGAATACTGTAGCGTGCTCTATAAAGTTGTTGGTCTTGGCCACTAAAATCTACTTCGGCGTACCCTTCCCATTTGCCACGGCGCAATAAATTGCGGGCATCGTTAAGTTTAATGTTATCGCCATTAAAATCAATTAGGTTACCTTTATCGCCTTTCAAACGCGCAGTTTTTGTATAAAGCGCTAAGCAGATAGCATCGAGTACGGTGCTTTTTCCTGCGCCGGTATCACCTGTAATGGCAAAGAGGCCTGCGTCTTTGAGTGGCGAGGCTAAAAAGTCGATTTCGGCATCGGCAATGGAGGCTAAATTATGAATACGAACAGCCGTTATTTTCATAGCAGTTGCTCCTGTTCAAGTTCTTCAATTACGTCGGTTAACAGTGCTTTTAATTCATTGGGCACGGTCGCTGCGGCCATATCTTTATCATTATTAAATGCTTGTTCGAGTAAGCTAATTGGGTTGAGCATTTCAACAAAGCTTAAATCCTCAAATACCGTTTCTGAGGAATTACTCACTTGCTGATCGCGTACCCGTTCTATACCGCAAAAGTTAACTTGTTTGCCCTTTAGTGCTTGCTCAATTTGCTCACGAAAAGTGGTGTCAATATCACTTGATTTAAGTTTTACTCGTAAGTAGGGAGCAATGTCGTATTGCTCTGTATCGAGTACTTTTATTTGCTCACACAGCTGTGCTAAAGGCACACATTCTCCTTCAGGGAGTACAATTACTTCTGCTAAGCGCGGAATGTAAAGGGGGTTTACAGTAGTGCTTAGCGGTTGGTCTTTTTGTACGTTAAACTCAACCACGTTGACTTGATGGGTATACTTTCTCTCTGAAAACGACATTGGAATAGGCGTTCCGCTGTAACGTATTTGCTCATTTTTAGCCACTAGTTGCGCTTTATGTAAGTGGCCTAGTGCGACGTAATTGGCATGCTTACCAAATACCAACGCTGAAATAGCTTCTTCACCGCCAATGACCAAATTACGTTCAGAGTCACCGGAAATATTACCGCCTTTTGCATGCAAATGACCCATAACAATTAAAGGCGTATTTTCAGCGTTAAGTGTTAGCGCATGTTCAAGAGCAAGTTCATAGGCTTTTGCAACGCCCTGTGCGTAACTAGGGCCATCTTCGGTTTGGCTAAGCGTGCTTATGTCACTGGTGCGTAAAAAAGGCATAGCGAGTACCACAGCGCGTTTATCATCGTTATTAATCGTTATTACAACGTCACTGGGTTTAGCAGGATCAAACCGCCCTACCACATGAGTATCAAACTGGGCTAATAAGGGCTGTGCAGCCAAAATACGATTAGCGGAGTCATGATTACCCGCAATAATAACAACGTGTAATTGTGGGCACTGGGCTTTGGCGTTTTTTATAAATTGATAGAGTTGGTTTTCGGCGCTAGCACTGGGGGTGGCGGTATGATAAATGTCGCCTGCAACAAGCAATAAATCGATTTGTTGGCTAACGAGGGTGGTTAATAACCAAGAGAAAAAAGCATGATGTTCATGACGGCGATCATGTTCATAAAATTGCTGACCTAGGTGCCAGTCTGAAGTGTGAATAACTTTCATTTTGCGCTCTTAAAAAACCATAAGAGCGCCAATATACCCAAGGCAATTAAAGATGCAAGTATCGCTTTAGGTTAAAGTATACCAAGCTATAAAAATAACGGGCAAAGCAGCGAGCGCGATTGTTAAAGGCCACTTTAATGCTTTGGCTTTTTTAGCTTGTAATACTTGCAGTGCATTAGTTTCATTACAAGCAGCGACTTTATCAATATACAGATAACCCGAGTTTATATACTGCTTACAATTTTGCACGTCTGCTGGTATTGCAATTAGTTTTTGCTGCTTTTTTAGGACATAAAAATCCATAAACTCACCACACTTAATACGATTAGTTAGAACAAAAAATATTTGAGAGAAACGCTAAAAAATGCTCTCAAATTAAAAAAGTGGGCGATTCTAATTACAAACCATAGTAAAGATCAACCTAAAACTGCGTTATTTAGCTTTTTTAATGAAAATAGCTGTGTTTTTTTGTTTTATCTCTACTTTTAGTGATAGCCAGTGTGTTTTGTAAACCCCCTTTACAGTTTTGTTTAGCGTATTAATGGCCTTTGTTTTTTATTCAATTTCTGACGAAATGTTCGTTCTTTTTTGTTGTATAAAACGCTATTTATTGTATTTACAAAAAGGTGGGGAATATCACCCTATAAAAGCAGGGTTTTATCGCTATTTTATTGAAGCTAAGCTGTAAATTTGTCACAGTAGCGTTACTAAAATAGATCAGGATTAACAATGAAGAAAAATTTATTTACACTCAGTGCGTTTATAATGCCTTTGGCAATGGCAAGCACTGTGCTTGCCTCATCTGTTGAGCAAACTAAAGGCAGCTATGTTGATAAGTTTCGTCAACTAGATGAAGCTTTACCTACGCCTAACGTTTACCGCAGTGCAGCTGGTGCCCCTGCTGAAAATTATTGGCAACAACGCGTTGATTACGATATTGATGTAAAGCTTGATGAGCAAAAGCGTCGCTTAACGGGGAGTCAAACAATTGAATATAAAAATAACTCTCCACATACATTAAAGTATCTATGGCTTCAGCTTGATCAAAATATTTTTAAAAATGACTCAATTGCAGAAACCACACAAACATTTAAAAGTACCCTACAAAACGAACCAGATGCAAAACCAGCTAAGTTAAGCTTAGGTGATTTACGTCGTCAACAGTTTATGAACGACAATGAACTGGGTTACACCATTAGCAATGTTAAAGATGAAGATGGTAAAGCGCTGCGCGTGACTGTGGTTGATACCTTAATGCGCATTGATTTAAATACGCCACTTAAACCAGGTAAAGATGTTGAGTTTAGTATGGACTTTGCGTTTAACCTCGTTGAAGAAGACGCGGTAGGCGCACGTGCAGGTTACGAGCATTTTGAAGAAGACGGTAACGATATTTTCTTGGTTGCACAGTGGTTTCCTCGCTTAGCGGCTTACACCGATTACGAAGCATGGACAAACAAACCGTTTTTAGGCAGTGGTGAGTTCACTTTAGAGTTTGGTGACTACGATGTTGAAATTACGGTTCCTGCGGATCATATTGTATCGGCAACTGGTAAGCTTGATAACCCAAGCTCGGTATTGACCAGCACTCAGCGCAAGCGTTTAAAAGAAGCTGAAACAGCAAAACGCCCTGTGTTTGTTGTTACCGAAGAAGAAGCGCTCGAAAACGAAAAAGCCGGTACAGACAAAACAAAAACATGGCATTTTAAAGCAGAAAATGTTCGTGACTTTGCTTGGGCATCATCACGTAAATTTATGTGGGATGCTAAAGGTTACCAGCAAGGTGGTGATGAACAACCACTCGTTATGGCGATGTCGTTCTTCCCTAAAGAAGGTGGCGATTTATGGAAGAAATACTCAACTGAAGCGGTTGTACACACGATGGAAGTGTATTCACAGTATTCATTTGATTACCCATACCCAACTGCGCAGTCAGTTAATGGCCCTGTAGGGGGTATGGAATACCCAATGATCACTTTTAATGGCCCACGTACAGATTTACAAGACGATGGTACACGCACTTACTCTCAAGCAGAAAAGCGTTTTTTAATTGGTGTTGTTATTCATGAAGTGGGTCATATCTACTTTCCAATGATTGTAAACTCAGATGAGCGCCAATGGACTTGGATGGATGAAGGTTTAAATAGCTTTTTAGACGGTGTTGCTGGGCGTGAATGGGATCCAACCATTCCATGGGGTGTTGAACCACGTGACATTGTTGCTTACATGAAGTCAGAGACTCAAGTGCCTATTATGACGCAATCAGACAGCGTGCTACGTTTAGGCCCTAATGCCTATACTAAACCTGCTGCGGCATTAAATATTTTACGTGAAGTGATTTTAGGGCGTGAATTATTTGATTTTGCGTTTAAAGAATATGCTCAGCGCTGGAAATATAAGCGCCCTACTCCGGCTGATTTTTTCCGTACTATGGAAGAAGCCTCAGGTGTTGATTTAGATTGGTTCTGGCGTGGTTGGTTCTACACCACAGACCATGTCGATATCTCGCTTGATAAAGTATATCAATTACGTTTAGACACCAAAAATCCAGATATCGACTTTAAACGTTTACGTGATATTGAAGCGAATAAGCCAAGTTCATTATTTGTTGAGCGTAATCGCGCTGAAGGTAAAAAAACGTGGGTTGAACAAAATCCAGATGTGACAGATTTTTATGACGAAAACGATCGTTTTACCGTTACAAACAAAGAGCGTAATACGTACAATAAGTTTTTAAAAGGCTTAAAGCCGTGGGAGCGTAAAACACTTGATCGCGCGCTAGAAGAAGACAAAAACTACTACGTGATGGAGTTTTCAAACCTCGGTGGCTTAGTGATGCCAATTCTTTTAGAGCTAACGTATGAAGATGGCACTAAAGAGGAACGTTATATTCCTGCAGAAATTTGGCGTCGTAATCACAAAAACGTACAAAAGCTGATTATTACCGACAAAAACAAACCGCTTACCTCAGTAACGGTTGATCCAGGCTGGGAAACAGCAGATGTTGATGTAGAAAATAACCACTACCCACGTCGTATTATTCCTTCGCGTATTGAAGTGTATAAACGTGAAAAGAGTAAGGCAAAAGTAAGCCGCGATATTATGCAAGATATCAAAACAGAGCTGAAAAAAGACGAGCCAAAAGACGAAAAAAATAACGACGAGGATCAATAATAATGCGTTTTTTGCTTATTATTGTTTGTTTTTTAATTGCTGCGCCAAGTATGGCGCATCAATTAAAATCATCCGTTACAACGGTGTTATTTAATCAGCGTACGCACAATATTGAATTGATGCATCGTTTTTATTTACATGACACAGAGCATGCTGTTGGTAACTTGTTTCAAGGCAAAGTTGATATTATGAGTAACAAGCGTGACCAAAAACGCTTTGCCAAGTATGTTGAATCTCATGTTGCCTTACAAACCTTGAGCGGTGAGCCCCTCACCCTTAATTATGTAGGTGCACAAGTGGATGGTAAGTTTTTTTGGGTGTACCAAGAAGCTGCTATTCCCGATGAGATTGAGGGCATTAGAATGAGTCATGGTGCACTGCGTGATTTGTGGCCTGCACAAGTGAATATGGTGAACGTTGAAGGGCGAGGACAGATCAAAACCTTAAACTTTAGCCAAGACGATACCTGGCTTGAAGCGAAATTTGAGCCGAAATAACCACTATTATTGCGCACCTTTAGAGGGTGCGCACTTTCCTTTATAGCTGATCGAGTTAATTAATTGCATCGTAAAGTCTTTACTATACCAGTTATACAAACCCAAACTATTACGTTATCAAGTGAGCTATAATTAAATTTCAATGGACTGAGCTGTTTTTATATGTTTATTGATATACTTTTTATTAAAGGTTTAGCTAACCTAAGCCAAACCTAGCATACTGAGCTAATTATTTAGCGCAAGGAATGAAATGAAAACGCAAATTGAGGCAATCAAAGGTGTTATTTTTGATTTAGACGGAACTTTAGTATCTTCAGAATTAAACTTTTCATTGATAAAAGCCCAAGTAGGTTGCCCTGCAGAACAAGACTTACTCGATTACATAGAACAATTGCCTTCCCCCTATATGCGTGAAGAAGCAATGAATATAGTGCATCAGCATGAGTTATTAGATGCACAATCGGCTAAGCTTCTACCTGGCGTTGTAGAGGCTGTTAAAGCGCTACAAGCTAAAAACATACCTATGGCCATTGTTACACGTAATTTTGATAAGGCGGCGACATTAAAGTTACAGAATAACCCGCTACCAATAGAAACAGTACTCACCCGAACAGACGCACCAGCAAAACCCGATCCAAGCGCTTTATTAACGGTTGCAACTCAATGGGAAATGCCGGTTGATAATGTGATTTATGTTGGTGATTATTTATACGACATACAAGCGGCGCACAATGCCAATATGCGTGCCTGTTTGTATGCACCTGATGTAACCCCCGGGTATGCCGAACAAGCCGATTTTGTTATTCATGCGTTTGATGAGTTGGTGTCATTAATTGACAATTACGCTGAAAAAGTGAGGGTCTGTTGACCTTTCAAGGTTGAATTTGCAGCAGTCTGTTTGGTATTTAGGCAAGGCAGCGCCTATGTGGTGTGGTTATTCCCCATAAATAGGCGATAACGCAGCAT
>NZ_PNCV01000109.1:0-893 GCF_005886925.1 Pseudoalteromonas sp. S3260 | reverse complement strand
TGTGGTTGGCCGGACGCTTACGACAAATAATGTATTGAGACTAGTTCTTTAGACCACAATTCGAAATCAATAATACGCTCAATTATTTTCTTACTTTCTTTTAGTTTATCTTGAAAGGCTGGATTTTTTGATTCTGAGGCCAACACTTCAGTTGAAGATACCCCAGAATTTTGAACTGATAACTGATAATAAAATGCTGTTATTACACTAATGCGTTCACTATGTGTTGCTAAAATACTAACTACTGAATTTATCAGCTTCTTCATATAACGAGGGGTGACTTGGGTATTAAAAGCATAAGTCCATAGATCTATGAGCTTCAGAATTCCTTTTAACTCTTCATTTTTAACGGTAATTCCTGTCTCTGCAATCATATCAGAACAACTGCTTTTCCAGTCTGCTGATAGTATTGGAGCAACCCTAAATGATATTGGAATTCTTTTTGAGATAAACTCCATTCCTTCGGTTTCATCCGAGGATAATGAAGATGCAACATGTGTAATTGAATAAGGAATTAATAATTGTATTTTAGTTTGGGCTATAGAAGTAAATACTTCAATATCACTCCACACTTCTCTCAATTTTTCTTTAGTTACACGGTCCAAGTTATCCAGAACTAAAATAAATCGTTTTTCATCTGGGATCTCAAAAACAAAGGACTCCAATGCTTGCTGTAACTCATAGGCACCTACTTCTTTGTTAATTTCAATAGTTTCTGAAATAGTGTCATTGCTATTCCTTTTAAAAATATCACCAGTTGTGGGTGGCGTTCCAAAAAGCCAATGAATCGCCCCGAGTTCATCGGAGACCAGTTTGTTTAAGTCAGGCCACTTTACCTGACTTGTTTAAATTATCATAGTAGTCTGTTTCATATTGAGCTGGTGAAATATACC
>NZ_PNCV01000108.1:0-14337 GCF_005886925.1 Pseudoalteromonas sp. S3260 | reverse complement strand
AGGTCAACAGACCCTAGTATATTCTCAAACTCTTGGCTAAATCTGTAAAAAAATGTAGCGGTCGTCCTGCAACTACTGAACTTTAATTTTATCGATAAGTATACTGCTTAAGTAAAATTGCATCATGGGAGTTAACGCGCTGATCTCAGTACGTGTACATGGCCCATTTAATTTAGTTAAACGACTCAGTTTAGTAATGGTTTTATAAGCAGGGGCCGTTACTTCATTTTTAAGTTCAGCACGCTTAAGCCGAGCCTGTTCGGTATTATGTTTATGAATAAACGCAACAACTTCTAACTCGTTAGTGATCTTCTTTTCTTCAGTAAAGCTGTAGATTAGGGGCTCAGGGTGAAAGCTTGCACTATCTATTGATGATTTGGCAAACCACACTACATCTCCCGATGCTTTGTGTGTAAGGCGCATACTAACTTGTGCCAGTATATTTGCGCATTGTTGAGAAGGGAATTGCTGTGCTACTTTCGAAAACAATGAATAAGGTTTTTCTGGCTGCGCTAGGATGTACTTAGCATCATCTATAAACTCAAGGTCAACTTGATGGATAGCTAACGTGTAATCACTGTTATCGGTTGTGGTAACTTTTAGTTGTTTATCGTTAAGTGCTTGGCTAATTTGAGATACTAATGTGTCGGTGACACTTGCACGGTCTACGATCACTCTGACAGTCTGATTTTTTTTAATGTTATGTGCAGGTAACTGCACCGATTTTACTTTCGGTGAAGCATGCTCGGTTTCATATTTAAGTTGGTAAGTTTGACTCTTAAGCAAAGGTTTTGCAGGCATTGCTAAAGGTTCTGCAGGCTGCTTAACTACGGCACAACCTGAAGCTAATACAATAAAAAGTGATACAACTAAAAAACGCATAAATATTTTACATCCACTCAAAAGCCATTAATAGAACATATTGTACGTTAGTCCGAGCAAAAGTTCATGATATTATAGAGGCTGATTATGACTAAAAAAGAAAAATTAGCTAAGAATGAAGTATTTTAACTCCTTACCCTTTTATTTTTTTGCTTTATGTATTTTAGGGACGCATTTACAGGCCAGCGCAAGCACAGATCCTGACTGGGATGCTTTTGTTAAAAATTATGGACGCTACGTAGAAAAAAAACTAAAAGTAAAAAAGATTCCGGGCGGAGCGCTTTCCATCGTCAACGCACAAGCGCGTGACTATATACATACTATGGGGCATACCAAAGTGCGCAGTGGGCAAAAAATTAATCCACACACTCGGTTTCGTTTGGCCTCAGTATCTAAAACGTTTGCAGGGTCGTTAGCGGCAAAACTTGCAAATGAAGAACAACTTAATTTGTATTTTCCTGTTAGTCATTACATTCCTGAATTTAAACAAACCGACTACAAAGATGATTTAAAGGTTTTTCATATTTTAAGCCATTCTAGTGGGCTAGTACCGAATGCATACGATAATTTAATCGAATCGCGAATGGGGTATAGCGATATTGTAGAAAAGCTATTAAGTGTAAAACCCATATGCGAACCCGGTGACTGTTATGGCTATCAAAATGTCATGTTTAGTTTAATTGATGACGTGATTTTAAAAAGCACCAACAAAACTTATACTCAGTGGCTCAATGACGCATTTTTTATCCCTCTAAAAATGAACGATGCAAGCTTAGGCTACGATGCCATGGTGCAAGATAGTAACTACGCACACCCTCATGTGCGTGGGAAAAAGCGTTGGTACAGTGCCCGTTTGAAAAAGAATTATTATAAAGTCGCTCCGGCGGCTGGGGTAAACGCCAGCGCGTCAGATATGGCTATTTGGTTAAATGCACAATTAGGGCAATATCCATCGGTATTATCCTTAGATGCATTGGCCACGCAAACGCGTCCTTATACACATACTAAAAAAGAACGCTACAGACGAGTATGGCGAGAGTACATGAACGAAGCCTACTATGGGCTAGGCTGGCGTGTGTATGATTATGATGATGAGACGCTTTATTACCACAGTGGTTGGGTGCAAGGCTACCGCAGTGACTTAGTGGTTTTTCCGCACTTAAATGTAGGCTTTAGTTTGATTTTAAATGCAGAAACTGGACTCATAAATGAGCTTACAACTGAGTTTATAAATCGCCTATTAGCATATAAACGAGAGAAGCAATAATGAACGCCCACATAAAAACATTGTTAATAGCATTATTACTTATTTGCCAACCCGCCTTTTCTGCCCCTGAACAGGTTTACTTGTTTCGACATAGCGAAAAACAAACAGGGGAAAATCCATTTCTAACTGCCCAAGGCCAAGCGCGTGCTGAGCATTTGGTTTCGTTAGTTAACACCTATCCAAACATAACGTTATTCAGCAGTAACTATAACCGTACCCTAAACACGGCAGCGCCATTAGCCGCGTATTATAATATTAAAGTTATTACCTATGATGCTGCTGAGCTAATGACATTGAAAAAACAATTATTAGCACAAAATGGCGTTGTGGTAGTAATAGGGCATAGTAATACCACACCGCAGTTGGCTTCATTGTTGAGTAACCAAGCTATTGAAAGTATGGATGAGAGTCAGTACGGGCATTATTATTTAGTGAGTAAGCTAGAAAATAATAGTTATGAAGTTAAAACGCTGACAATGGGTTTTTAAGCAGGCATAAAAAAACCAGCAATGGCTGGTTTTTTTGTTTTACCTTTAAATGGCTTATTAGCCACGAGGTAATTGAATTTTTTTCTCAGGGCTTTGACGATAAAGCACAATCGTATGACCGATAGTCTGTAATTTAGTAGCCCCTGTTTCGCGAACAATAGCATCAAAAATAAGCTTTTTGGTTTCACGATCGTCTGTTGGCACCTTCACTTTAATTAATTCGTGAATTTCTAGTGCGCTTTGGATTTCAACTACTACGCCTTCGGTTAAACCGTTAGAACCTAGTAAAACTACAGGCTTAAGGCTATGCGCCTGACCTTTTAAAAACTGCTTTTGTTTGTTTGATAATGTCATGATATTACAAATTTTGCTGAATATGGCTTGAATTAAGGGTATTCTAACGCCATCTAGAGAATATTACTAATTAGTTGCGTGTTAATTTATGACAAATAAAAAACAGTCAGCCAGTTCACAACGTTGGCTTAAAGAACATTTTGATGATAAATATGTTCAAGAAGCGCAAAAAAAAGGCTGGCGCTCTCGAGCTGTTTTCAAATTAGACGAAATCCAAAACAAAGATAAGTTATTGCGCCCAGCGATGACCGTTGTTGATTTAGGCGCAGCCCCAGGGAGTTGGTCACAATACTTAGCTGAAAAAGTGGGTGACAAAGGCCAAGTGGTTGCGTGTGATATTTTACCTATGGACTCTTTAGCGGGCGTTGACTTTTTACAAGGCGATTTTCGTGAAGAAGCGGTACTTGATGCATTGTTAAAACGCATTGATGGTAAAAATGTAGATGTGGTATTGTCTGATATGGCACCTAACATGAGTGGCAATAACTCGGTTGATCAGGCAGGCAGCATGTACTTGGTTGAGCTTGCACTTGATATGTGCAACCAAGTTTTAAAGAAAAATGGCGCGTTTATTGTTAAAGTATTCCAAGGTGAAGGCTTTGATCAATATTTGCAAGATGTACGTAATAGTTTTAAAGCAGTGAAGATACGTAAACCGGATGCCTCGCGTCCCCGTTCTCGGGAAGTATATATAGTAGCGACTGGATACAAACTGTAGTACAGTTGCTTGGCGTTTAGTTGAATTTAAATTAATTGGATACAAGAGGTTAACCCCTTGAGCGATATGGCGAAAAATCTAATACTCTGGCTGGTTATTGCAGTAGTGCTTATGTCAGTATTTCAGAGCTTTAATGGCGGCGATCAAGTTGATCGTCAAACAAGTTACAGTCAATTTGTAAAAGACGCCCGTAGCGGCTCTATACAAGAAGTGTCTATTGAAAGTGGTAGTGGCACAATTACTGGCATAAAAAATAGTGGCGAGCGTTTTCAAACCATTATGCCTATTTATGACAAAGACATTTTGAATGATTTGTTAAAAAGCGATGTGAACGTTAAAGGTGTTAAACCTGAAGAACAATCGTTTTTAGCAAGCATTTTTATTTCTTGGTTCCCTATGATCCTGCTTATTGGTGTGTGGATTTTCTTCATGCGTCAGATGCAAGGTGGCGGTGGCAAAGGCGCCATGTCATTTGGTAAAAGTAAAGCCCGCTTAATGAGTGAAGATCAAGTCAAAACGACCTTTGCTGATGTAGCTGGCTGTGATGAAGCCAAAGACGATGTAACCGAGCTGGTGGACTTTTTACGTGACCCTTCTAAGTTTCAAAAATTAGGCGGTAGTATTCCTAAAGGCGTACTTATGGTCGGTCCTCCAGGTACAGGTAAAACATTACTTGCTAAGGCTGTTGCTGGTGAAGCAAAAGTACCGTTCTTTACTATTTCGGGTTCTGACTTTGTTGAAATGTTTGTAGGTGTAGGTGCATCACGTGTACGTGACATGTTCGAACAAGCTAAAAAAGCAGCTCCTTGTATAATCTTTATCGATGAAATTGATGCGGTAGGGCGTAAACGTGGCGCTGGCATGGGCGGTGGACACGACGAACGTGAGCAAACACTAAACCAAATGCTTGTCGAAATGGATGGTTTTGAAGGTAACGAAGGTATTATCGTGATAGCGGCAACTAACCGCCCTGACGTACTAGACCCTGCATTACTTCGTCCTGGTCGTTTTGACCGTCAAGTAGTGGTTGGCTTGCCTGATATTCGTGGACGTGAGCAAATCCTTAAAGTACATATGCGTAAAGTGCCATTAGGCGATAACGTAGAAGCGGCAGTAATTGCGCGTGGTACGCCTGGCTTCTCTGGTGCTGATTTAGCAAACCTTGTAAACGAAGCTGCACTTTATGCCGCACGTGGTAATAAACGTGTTGTAAGTATGGCTGAATTTGATGCTGCTAAAGATAAAATCATGATGGGTGCTGAGCGCAAGACCATGGTGATGAGTGAGCAAGAGAAAGAAATGACGGCGTATCATGAAGCGGGCCATGCTATTGTTGGCCGTATGGTGCCAGAGCACGACCCAGTTTATAAAGTATCTATTATCCCACGTGGCCGAGCGCTAGGTGTGACTATGTATTTACCAGAACAAGATCGTGTTAGTCACTCTAAAGAGCTTTTAGAATCAATGATTTCAAGTCTTTACGGTGGCCGAATTGCTGAAGCACTTATCTATGGTGAAGACAAAGTAACAACGGGTGCGAGTAACGACATCGAACGTGCTACAGATATTGCACGTAAAATGGTAACGCAGTGGGGCTTGAGTGAAAAACTAGGTCCGTTACTTTACGCTGAAGATCAAAACGAGATGTACATGGGTGGCGGCGGTGGTCGCTCTATGAGCATGTCTGATGAGACGGCGAAAGTAATCGATTCAGAAGTGCGTTTATTCTCAGACCGCAACTATCAACGTGCAGAATCAATATTGAAAGAAAACATTGATATTCTGCATGCAATGAAAGATGCACTAATGAAGTATGAAACCATTGATGCGAAGCAAATTGATGATTTAATGGCTCGTCAGCCTGTACGTGAACCACGTGATGCGCATGATCGTCATGAAGCTAAACCAGAAAAAGAAGATGTTTCTAAAGACAAATCAGTTGATGAAGTACAAAAACCAGCTGATGAATCTAAAAAAGATGAAACAAACCTTGATGATAAAGCTGAATAATCGTTAAAATAACGTATCCAAAAGCCCCGAAGTTCGGGGCTTTTTTGTATCAGTTTGATGTTAATAACCAAAATTATCACATATTAAGGTTAGCAATGAATAATAAAATTAACCTTGCGCGCGGCCGAACGCTTGATTTTGCAGAGCCTGTGATTATGGGGATCGTGAATGTTACCCCTGATTCATTTTCTGATGGCGGTCAGTTCTTAAATACAACTGCCGCGCTGAGTCATGCGATGCAACTACTTGATGATGGTGCGACCATTTTAGATATCGGTGGCGAGTCAACACGCCCAGGCGCACCTGATGTTAGCCTTGAAGATGAGTTAAAGCGTGTTATTCCTATTATTAAAGCTATTCGTGAGCAAAGTGACTGCGTTATTTCAATCGATACCAGTAAAGCCGAGGTGATGCGCCAAGCGATTGAAGCCGGTGCTGATATTGTCAACGACGTACGGGCATTGCAAGAGCCCGGCGCAATCGATGTGGTTGCACAGTTTCCTGAGGTCGCAGTGTGCTTAATGCATATGCAAGGACAACCTCGTAGTATGCAACACGCTCCTCACTATAATGACTTAGCGGGTGAGATAAATGATTTTTTTAGCCAGCGAATAGCCGCATGTGAAGCTGCTGGCATTAAACAAAGCCAGTTAATTTTAGATCCTGGTTTTGGTTTTGGAAAAACACTAAAGCATAATTATCAAATATTGGCTCAATTTAACGATTATGCAAAATTGGGACTTCCTTTGCTCGCGGGATTATCGCGTAAGTCAATGATTGGTAAATTATTAAATAGAGACACAGACGATAGATTGGCAGGCAGTTTAGCTGGAGCACTGATCGCCGCACAAAACGGTGCACACATTATTCGTGTGCATGATGTAAAAGAAACCGCAGATGTGCTTGGCGTATATCAAGCCTGCAAACAAGGAGTACTTTAAATGAAAGAAAGAAAATATTTTGGCACGGACGGTGTGCGTGGTTTAGTAGGTCAAGGTCCTATTAACCCAGAGTTTGCGATGAAATTGGGTTGGGCCGCAGGGCGTGTACTCTCACTTCATGGCACTAAAAAAGTCATTATAGGTAAAGACACTCGTATTTCAGGTTACATGCTGGAGACTGCCCTAGAGGCTGGATTAATTGCAGCAGGTATTGATGTTATTCTTTTAGGGCCCATGCCAACGCCTGCAGTTGCTTATTTAGCGCAAACGTTTCGCGCTGAAGCGGGGATAGTGATCAGCGCATCACATAATCCTTATTATGATAACGGCATTAAGTTTTTCAATGGCCAAGGTTTAAAGTTAGATGATGAGGTAGAGCTACAAATTGAAGCGATGCTTGACGAGCCTATGACCTGTGTTGCTTCTGACAAGTTAGGTAAAGCAACACGTTTATCTAGCGCTGATGGCCGTTATATTGAATTTTGTAAAAGCCAGTTTCCACAAGGGTTATCCCTTGAAGGAATTAAAATTGTTTTAGATTGTGCTAATGGTGCTACATACCATATTGCTCCTTCTGTAATGCGAGAGCTTGGTGCAGAGGTGATCACCCATGCATGTGAGCCAAACGGTGTAAACATTAACCATGAATGTGGCGCAACCCATGTTGACACATTAAAGCGTAAAGTACTTGAACACAAAGCTGATGTCGGTATCGCCTATGATGGCGACGGCGACCGTGTGATGATGGTTGATCATAATGGCCGCGTATTCGACGGTGATGATTTGGTTTATATTATTGCTTGCCAAGCTGCACAAGATGACAATTTAGGCGGTGGTGTTGTTGGCACGGTTATGTCGAATATGGGACTTGAAAATGCGTTAAAAGCAAAAAACATTGCTTTTGCTCGCAGTAAAGTCGGTGATCGTTATGTGATGGAACTGCTGCAGCAAAAAGGCTGGAAAATTGGCGGTGAAAGCTCAGGGCATGTGTTGAATCTAGATTTAATCAGCACGGGTGATGGCATCATCTCAAGCTTACAAGTACTTGCGGCTATGGTAGCACAAAACCGTACACTTCAAGACTTAGGAGCCGGTTTTACTAAGTACCCAATGAAAATGATTAACGTACGTTACACTGCCGGTACTGATCCGACCCAAGCTCCAGAGGTGCTTGCCGCAGTTGCTGAAGTAGAGCAAAGCTTAGCAGATAAAGGGCGCGTATTACTGCGTAAATCAGGCACTGAGCCTGTAGTACGAGTAATGGTTGAAGCTGAGCAAGAAAAAATAGTAATAGATAGTGCACAGAAAATAGCAGCGGTTGTCGAATCTATGAGCAAACAAACTGATTGATAACAATAACCTCTTGTAACTTTGGGCGAGTCGAGTTAATATCTCGCCCGCTTTCTAATGTGGAGTGGAAAAATGGCAGCACGCAAAGCGATGGTCGCAGGCAACTGGAAAATGAATGGTTCATTAGAACTCGTTCAACAACTGTCTGATGCTATTAACGATGTTAAATCTTCTGAAGTAAACATTGTTTTATTTCCTCCGTTTCCTCTAGTCCCAGCAATGATTGCAAGTGGTGTAACAACAGGCACGCAAACAGTGTCTGAGAATACCCCAGGTGCGTTTACTGGTGAAGTAGATGCAGAGCTAATTAAGCAGCTAGGTGCGAAATATGTACTGGTTGGTCACTCTGAACGACGCAGTATATATAAAGAAAGCAATGATACCGTTGCTGCAAAATTTGCTCGCGCGCAACAAGTAGGTCTAACGCCTATTTTATGTGTTGGCGAAAGCGAAACAGAGCAAGAAAGCGGTCAAACAGAACAAGTAGTTGCTGCGCAGATTGACGCAGTAATTAATAAATTAGGTGTAGCAGCACTAAAAGAATCTGTGATAGCATATGAGCCCGTTTGGGCTATAGGCACAGGTAAGACTGCATCGCCTGAACAGGCACAAAGTGTTCACAAATTTATCCGTGACAAAATTGCTGAACTAGATAGCGATTTAGCACAAGGGCTAACCATCTTATATGGTGGTAGCGTTAATGAAAAAAATAGCGAATTATTATTTGCGCAAACAGATATAGACGGCGGCCTAATTGGAGGCGCAAGTTTAAAAGCAGAATCATTTACTGCTATCTGCAATAGTGCAAAAGGGACCGTATAAGATGTACGAAATTTTATTAGTAGTGTATTTAATTGTAGCTTTAGCGCTTGTTGGTATGGTTTTGATCCAACAAGGTAAAGGTGCGGACATGGGGTCATCATTTGGTGCCGGCGCATCGTCTACAGTTTTCGGTTCTTCTGGGGCTGGAAATTTCATGACGAAAACAACAACGGTACTAGCTACAATCTTTTTTGTGCTTAGTATTGTGTTAGGTAACCTAACTGCCGGTCAAATTAAAAAGACTGACGAATGGGAAAACCTAGAAGCGGCTCCAGCTGTTGAAACAGTGACTCCAATTGAAGAAGATGTGCCAGTAACATCAACTAAAGAGCAAAGCTCTGACGTACCAAATTAATTTAGTTTTAAATCGTTAAGTTGTTTATTTCCCTCAAATAAACATGCTGACTTAGCACTAAGCAATAGCTTAAAAAATGCGGATGTGGTGGAATTGGTAGACACGCTACCTTGAGGGGGTAGTGCTTTCGGGCGTGGGGGTTCAAGTCCCCCCATCCGCACCAAATACAAAAACCAGTAACAGCAATGTCACTGGTTTTTTTGTGCCTAAAATTTAAAATATTAAACAACTCTTTTAGGAGTAATGTTGATCATTGAGTAGAACACTCTATATTTCAGTTGTTAGTGTTTACGAACGAATGTTACGATATTTAACTTTATGTATAAAAAGCGTCTAAAGTTAAAAATAAAGTTAACATTTCTGCATCTTAAGCCGATAATCACTATTGATAATTAAACGGAGTAAATGAATATAGCTTCAGGTTTCTCTTTTAAAAACCTCAGCATAAGTAAGAAATTCATGCTATGACCAGCATCGCTGTATTCGCATTTTTAGTAATTGTTTTAATCAATTACTTTGCAATGAATGATAATAGGGCTGCACTTGATGAAATGGAAAAGCTTTCCTATCAAGTTGTTAAGCTTACTTCTGCTAATGTTAGCCTGTCGGAAAACTCGATGAGCTGTATACGCAGCCGTTACATTTGACGAGCAAGAGTTAATAGAGAAAGCTGTTAATATATACAACACATAAATCAGCAACATAAGTGCGGTTGAGCAAATAAACGCTTCGTATATTCATAGTGACACAAAAGTTCAGTTAGCATATTACGAAAAAATATCATCAAATATTGCAAACGGTATGGTAAATGCAGGTCAGTCTAAAGCGCAATGTATTGAACTTGAACCACAATTGCAATAACTGATGACTTTACTATTCAGAGATTACCAAGGTCTATTTACTTTAAAAGTAAAACAAAAAAGGTAAGCCATGGCTTACCTTTTTTATGGTTAAAAATAATTAACCTTCTTTATGTTCTTTACGTGCCTGCTCAATTTCTGCGGCAATTTCACGTGCTTTTTGCTTGGTTTTTTCAGTCAGCTCGCCAGCCGCTTCTTTGCTTTTAATCCATGCATCAACAGCTACTTCTTTGCCGTCATCGTACATGTCTAAGCCCATTTCTTTACTCTCTTCAAGTAGCTCATTTAATGATTCATCATTTTTAAGCTCATTGGTTTTTTCCTTTACTTCATTCCAAGTTTCATCAAGCTTTTCTTTCACTTGAGCGCTTGTTTCTTTTGCATCTTGTTTTACTTCGTTGGCATCTTCACAGCCAGTTAACGTAATTAAAGTGCCTAATAAAGCTAAACCTGCTAATTTCTTCATTTACTATCTCCTTTAGAGAAAATTATATTTCAGGGGTAACTATATAACAATGAAAATGAACATAGCTGTAACAACACGATTAAGTTTTAAATTAATGGACGAACATGATTGGCCGCAATTATACGAGCTCGATCAAGACCCAGCCGTTATGCAGTATTTAACACAAGGTAAACCCACTTCGCTTGAAGAGATAAAAACAGTCAGTATTCCCAGAATGCTTGCTTATCGTGACGAGCAACAAGGGTGGGGGTTATGGCAAGTAACTCTGCGTGAAAGTAATACTTTTATTGGCTGGGTGCTTGTTCGGCCGATGGGCTTTTTTTCAGATACGCCTGATTTTAGTGATATTGAAGTGGGCTGGCGGTTTAAGCAAGCGAGTTGGGGCAAAGGGTATGCTATTGAAGCGGCAGGCGCTATTTGTTCAGAGCTTGAAAAACAACGCCAAGTAAAGGCAATTAGCGCTACAGCACTGACCTCAAATGTTGGCTCAATTAATGTTATGAAAAAACTCGGTATGCAGCTTAAACATTATTATATTCATACAGAGGATGGCTCAAACTTAACTGCTGCGCTTTATTCAAAGCCCTGCAGTTGAGCTAAAACTTCCTAAGCTTTAAAAATGTAGCGTCTAAATATTGACCTAGCATTTGTTACTATGCATTAATGTTTGCCATCAATGTATAAAAATAACCTAAGGATATGGGATGGGATCACTTTTTTCACCACGCAAGCTAATTATTAGCAGTGTCTTAATAATACAAGTAGGCTTTTTTAATGTAGCGGCTAAACAAAGTGCGGTGGCGATGCCCGACACATTTAGTGCCCACGCTGCAAAAGCCGTGTTAGAGCAAGGTGGTAACGCGGTTGATGCCGCTATTGCTGCTCAGTTTGTATTAGCCGTTACGCTCCCCGAAGCGGGTAATATTGGTGGCGGTGGGTTTATGCTTATCCATAAAGATGGAAAAGGTGATTTTATAGATTACCGCGAAACCGCGCCCAGTGCCGCGCATCGTGATATGTATTTAGATGAGCAGGGGCAAGTAATTGAAAATAAATCTATTTACGGCATACACGCTAGTGGCGTGCCTGGCAGTGTCGCAGGAATGTGGTTAGCCCATAAAAAGCATGGTACGTTACCGTGGAAAGCGTTAGTGCAACCTGCGGTAATATTAGCAGAGCAGGGCTTTGTTGTGCCTGAAAAGTTGGCTCAGCTGATTGAGGACTATATAGCGCATCTAAATAATAAAAACATTAAAGTAAATTTTGCCAGTTATTTTGCAAGCGCTACATCAGGTAAGCTTTTTAAACAACCTGAGCTAGCTGCCACACTCAAACGCATTCGCGATAATGGCCAAGATGGCTTTTATCAAGGTGAAACCGCAACGATCATCGCAAACTTTATGAAGCAACATGGCGGTATTATTACTCAAGACGATTTAAAAAATTACCGCGCAAAGTCTCGTACTCCTATAAAAGCTAACTGGAACGGCTATCAAGTGCTTACTTCACCGCCACCAAGTTCAGGCGGCATTGCTATATTGCAATGGCTGAAAATGTATGAGCTTAAAAAACCAACGCCTGCACAACAACATAATTCAGTAGGGTATGTGCATTTATTGGCTGAAATAGGTAAGCGAGTATTTGCCGATAGAGCAGAGTACTTAGGCGATCCTGATTTTTACCAAGTACCTACAGCAAAACTACTTGCAGAAAATTATCTTAAAAACCGTAGTAGCAGTATAGATTTAAAGGCTATTTCAACCACCGAAAACATTAAACCCGGTTTAAAAGAAAGCGAGCAAACCACTCACTTTTCCATTGTCGATAACATGGGTAACGCTGTAGCTAATACCACCACCATTAATTTAGGCTTTGGTAGTGGTGTGGTGGTAGAAGGCGCAGGCTTTATTTTAAACGATGAAATGGATGACTTTAGCGCTAAACCCGGGGTTATGAATGTATTTGGTGCCATTGGCGGCAAAGCAAATGAAATTCAGCCGCATAAACGTATGCTCAGCTCTATGACCCCCACTATTTTACTCAGTAATAATCAGGTGAAAATGGTAACAGGGTCGCCAGGTGGCACTACTATTATTAGCTCGGTGTATCAATCAATACTCAACGCGATTGAATTTAATATGAGCGCCGATGATGTGGTAAATAGCCCGCGTTTTCATCATCAGTTATGGCCAAAAAATGTGATCAGAGCACATGCCGGCTTGGAGCCATCAGTAAAACAACAGTTGATAAAAATGGGTTACACAGTGGACGAACGCCACTTTGGTGATATGCATGTGATTATTAATCATAATGGCAAATTAGATGCGGCGTCAGAGCAAAGCGGTAGAGGAAAAGCAATCGTGTTTTAACATTAGCGTTTGCATGGCAATCCCCCCAAACTCTTGTTTGGGGGGGATTGCCAATAGAGTATTACTTATTATTGGGTATTAACCTATTGCAGGTATTAGCCCTGCCATTTGCAGGCATTGCGCACTAATAATTGAAATACCACACAAAGCGGCTATGGCTAAACCAATATTACCGCTTCGTACTTTATAACCGCTTTTTTCAACGCCTTGACGCTGTTTGTACACCATACTCACCGGCAAAAATACAGCCAATATCACCAATGCAATAGCGGCATAACCTAATGCCATAATAAACCCTTGCGGATAAAATAAGGCAAACCCAAGAGGAGGAACAAAAGTAATAAGTGCGGTTTTAATTCTATCTGTGCCCGTATCTGCTTTTTTGAATGTGTCGGCAAAAAAGTCAAATAACCCCAAGCTTACCCCTAAAAATGACGTTGCCAGCGCTAAGTCGGCAAAGAGTTTTACCGCAGTAGAAACATTGGCGTTATTGGCAATATTGGCCACACTGGCTACAAACCCGCTTAAGCCTTCGCTTTGTAGTAATTGATCTTGGCTCATTATGCCTTGGCTTAATACTTGCCAAAAAATATAAATAACCAGCGGTAAAGAGGCGCCTGCAATCATAACTTTGCGCAAGGTTTTTATGTCAAGTCCGACATATTTAACAATAGAAGGAATAGAGCCATGAAAGCCAAAAGAGGTAAATACCACTGGAATAGCCGACAGTATTAGCCCTTGCTCAACAGGCATTTCCAATAAGTGTTGGCCATGTACATAAGGTGTTAACATATAAAACAAGCTAGCTAAAACCACTATTTTTATACTAAACAGCACTCGATTGAGCTTATCAACTTTACTAGTGCCCAAAGTCACCACGCTTGCAATCAATACGGCTAAAATAACGGAGCCTAATTGAGGAGCAATACTAAGATTAAACCCATTATTAATGCGCTCTTGTAGCTGAGCACCGCCACCGGCTATGTAAGCAGCGCACAGTGCATAAAATAAAAATATCATCGAAAAGTTAGCCACATACTGGCCACGTTTACCAAGCCAAAGCTTAGCCAGTGTATTTAAGGTGGCGTCGCGAGGAGCGTATTGATGTAGTTCCAACATAAGCAAAGCGGTGTAGGTCATTAGTAACCAACACCCTACAATTAACACCATTGCAGTATTAAATCCCAGTCCCGCAGAGGCAATGGGGAGGGCAAGCATACCTGCACCTATGGTGGTTCCTGCAACAATTAACATGCTACCTATTGTTTTATTTTTAAGCACTTAATGATCCTGATCAAACGTGAGAGACACGCAAGATATAACTAGTTGTGTAAAACTTAAATAGTTTTGTCATAAAAGAGACAAAATAAAATGTAATCTTCTATTTACAACTGTATTAAAAAAGCCAAAATCATCAAAAAAAGGAAATTTAACTTATTAGGGTCTGTTGACCTT
>NZ_PNCV01000107.1:0-1505 GCF_005886925.1 Pseudoalteromonas sp. S3260 | reverse complement strand
GTCTGTTGACCTTTCAAGGTTAAATTTGCAGCAGTCTGTTTGGTATTTAGGCAAGGCAGAGCCTATGTGGTGTGGTTATTCCCCATAAATAGGCGATAACGCAGCATCAATGCCAAACAGGCGCTGCCCGAAGGGTTCTGCCTAGGGGCGATTTACTCTTTGTTGCCTACATGGATGTAGGTAAGGGGCGTGAGCAGGACGCGGAAGCTTTGCTCGGTTTTTACTTAGCCCACTAGGTTACAAACCTCGCGCCGCGATTAAATTGCCCCTAATTTGAACAAATATTAATCCGCAAAGGTTCAACAGACCCTAGACTTGCTGCTATTGTTTAACACAGACCCTAATTACTTCGACCTAACACGGATGACCTCTATGCTCAGTGCTTTAATTGCAACACTCGCTAATAACACATCAATTCCAGCAATCGACACCGTTAAGCCAAACTCGGTTTCATGGAGCTTTTTAAAAGATCAAAGCGTGCAATTACTACACACATTCATGCAATTACTGCCCACTTTATTATTAGGGATTGTTATTTTGGTGATTAGTTATTTAATTGCCACACCATTATCACGCTTGTTGATAAAGCCTGTTACTTACATGACCAAGAGTAAATTAGTACACCTAGTTGCTAGGCGAGGTATTAGCACCTTAATTATTTTACTCGGGTTTTATCTATTTTTACGCTTGGCAGGACTCACCGAATTCGCGGTCGCAATTATGAGTGGCACCGGATTAATTGGGCTTATTTTAGGCTTTGCCTTTCGGGATATTGCTGAGAACTTTATTGCCAGTTTACTTTTAAGTGTACAGCGTCCATTTAAAATAGATGATGTAATAGAAGTTGATGGCAGAATTGGTATTGTTAAAAAAGTAACTGCACGGGCAACCACTTTAGTTGACTACGATGGCAATCATATTCAAATACCCAATGCGACTGTGTATAAAAATACCATTAAAAACTTAACCGCTAATCCAAAAATGCGCGGTCATTTTTCAATCGGTATTGGCTACGATAATGACATTCGCGACGCACAAAGTTTGGCAATTAGTATAATATCGCAGCAAACCTCTGTGCTTAGCGATCCACCTCCCCAAGTATTGATTGATAACTTAGGCTCCGCCACTATTAACTTTACCGTTTACTTTTGGGTCAACGGCGAACAATACAGCATGGTAAAAGTAGCCTCACAGCTTATGCGAGAGTTAATCAATAGTTTTACGCAACATAATATAAGCATGCCTGACAATGCCAGAGAGCGTATATTGCTCAATAGCCAAGGTGAAGATATTTATCCCATAGCAAGCGAAGCTAAAACAGAGACAACAGAGACAACAGAAGAAATTAACGAGCAATCACATATTCAAAAACATAAAACCACAGAGCATGAACACAGTATTGATGATGTAAGTAGTGATACGGATGATATTCGCGAGCAAGCCGATGAATCACGCGATCCGGAGCAGGGAAAAAATATTATATAGAGAGGTTCGAGGTTCGAGGT
>NZ_PNCV01000106.1:0-5475 GCF_005886925.1 Pseudoalteromonas sp. S3260 | reverse complement strand
ATTCTGCGTTATCGCCTATTTATGGGGAAGAACCACACCACATAGGCTCTGCCTTTCCTAACTACCAAACAGACTGCTGCAAATTCAACCTTGAAAGGTCAACAGACCCTAGTTAAACTCTGATCTATATACGGCAAAAACAATTAATTTATCGTGCTTATACATGTTAAAGCGTAACCAGACTATCAAGCCCTCACAGCCGAGCATAAACATCCTTTAAATTTATTTACACTTTTAACCTGCATTGCATTGAAAAATCTCACTAGCCAAATGGCTAGTAAAATACTGATCTATTAAATTCTGCCTTTATGCAGGCATAAAAAAAGGGCCTTGCGGCCCTTAAGTAACACTATCTAGTTGAATTAAAATTGGTTCATGGTGTTAGCTTCACCACCGGCTTTAAGTGCATTCTCACCTGAGAAGTACTCTTTGTGTGTATCGCCAATGTTTGAACCTGCAAGGTCTTGGTGTTTAACAGACGCTTGCTCACGACGGATTTCTTGACGCTGTACATCACGTACATAAGCCAGCATACCTAAGTCACCAAAGTAACCTTCAGATAGAATATCTGTGCTTAATGCTGCTGTGTGGTACGTTGGTAACGTGATTAGGTGGTGGAAAATACCCGCTTCACGTGCACCATCGCGTTGGAAGTTTTGTACTAATAAGTCAGCGGCTGCTGCAAGCTCTGTTGCATCCATTTCTGGAGCCATAAGCGCTTTGTTATCATCAAGACTTGGGTAAGCGCTCAGGTCACGACCTTGTTCCTGCCATTCTTGGTATACTTGCTCACGGAACTTCAGCGTCCAGTTGAACGATGGTGAGTTGTTGTATACTAATTTAGCATCTGGTACTTGCTCTTTTACGCGATTAACGAGTTCAGCAATTTGTTTTACATGTGGTTTTTCTGTTTCAATCCACAGTAAATCAGCACCTGACTGTAGGCTCGTTACACAATCTAGTACTACACGGTCTTTTTCAGTGCCTTCGCGGAACTGGTACAAACCATTGTCTAGGCGTGTTGGCTTACAAAGCTGACCATTAAGCTTCATTGCTGTTTCGCCTTCATTTAAGTCATCAACACTGTTTACTGGGGTTGTTTCTAAAAATGCATTGTATTGGCTTGCTAAGTCACCTGGTTTTTGTGAAACCGGTACTTTTTGCGTAAGGCTTGCACCTAGTGAATCGGTACGCGCAACGATAATACCGTTATCAATACCTAGCTCTAGGAACGCGTAACGCACTGCATTAATTTTTGCTAAAAAGTCTTCATGTGGAACCGTCACTTTACCTGCTTGGTGACCACATTGCTTAGCATCTGATACTTGGTTTTCGATTTGGATAGCACATGCACCCGCTTCAATCATCTTTTTAGCTAGCAGGTAAGTTGCTTCTTCGTTACCAAAACCGGCATCAATGTCAGCAATAATTGGTACAACGTGCGTTTCAAAGTTATCAATTTTGTTAAGTACTGCTTGAACGTCGCCGCCGTTTGCTTTTGCGTCGTCTAGTTCATTAAATAAGTGGTCAAGTTCACGTGCATCCGCTTGCTTTAAGAAGGTATAGATTTCTTCGATAAGTGCCGGTACTGATGTTTTCTCATGCATACTTTGATCTGGAAGAGGACCAAACTCAGAGCGAAGCGCTGCAACCATCCAACCGCTTAGATATACGTAACTGCGCTTAGTTGTTTTTTGATGGCGCTTAATTGCCATCATCATTTGTTGGGCAGTAAAACCATGCCAACAACCTAAAGACTGTGTGTACTGGCTTGTGTCTTTATCGTATGCAGCCATGTCTTCACGCATGATGTCTGCTGTAAATTGTGCAATATCAACACCAGAGCGAAAACGATTTTGTAAACGCATACGTGTTGCGTATTCAGGATTAATTGTTTTCCATGCACTGCCTTGTGATTGGCATAATGTTGCTAGTGTATCTGTTTCGCCTTGATATGTTGTCATAATAAAGTCCTTCGAACGGGTATTAATATTTATTGTTGAGAGAGTGACTACATCACGTTAGCTCTGTAGCGCTTAATTAAACATTAGGCTTATTTTTTAGATTTAGTAAATTTATAGTTTTTATTGTGGCTATACATATAGTGAATAACTAAAAAGCATTCAAAGCCACTTTTTTGCGATATGGTAGGTGTACGCATATAAAAAATTGCACACTGTCGGACCGTTTAAGGATATTAATTATGAGCCACACTCTCACCCATTCAGGACTCAGCGTTGATAAGCAGCTTGCTGAATTTGTTAAAAAACAATTATTACCTGGTACCCATCTTGATGAACACCAGTTTTGGAAAAGCTTTGCCAACATAGTGCAAACACTTACACCATTGAACAAGTCACTACTGGCTAAGCGTGAACAGCTACAAAAGCAAATTGATGACTACCACCTTGCAAATAAAAATGCTGACCAAGCTCAGTATCAAGCGTTTTTAAAAGATATTGGCTACCTAGTTGATGAGCCTGAAAACTTTAGTATTGAAACTCAAAATGTAGAGCCAGAAATAGCGTTGACTGCAGGGCCACAGCTAGTGGTGCCGGTTAGTAATGCACGCTTTGCACTTAATGCAGCTAATGCACGTTGGGGGTCGTTATACGATGCTTTATATGGAACCGATGTATTAAGCGAAGACGACGGCGCCGAAAAAGGCAGCCAATACAACCCTGTTCGTGGCTTTAAAGTAATGGCTTACGCAAGGCAGTTTTTAGACAAAGCATTACCGCTTGAAAATGGCTCGCATATTGAAAGTACTAACTATTCTATTGTTGACGGCGCCCTTGCTATTACCCTGCGCGACAGTTCGCACACCACACTTAAAAACCCTGATCAACTGATTGGCTATCAAGGTGAAGCACAAAACCCGAGTGTTATTTTACTTAAAAACAATGGATTGCATATTGAGCTGCAAATAGACCATCACCACCCTATTGGTCAAGCTGATAAAGCAGGGTTAAAAGATGTGGTGCTAGAAGCCGCACTAACAACCATTATGGACTGTGAAGACTCGGTTGCCGCAGTGGATGCAGAAGATAAAGTACAAGTTTACAAAAACTGGCTTGGTTTAATGCAAGGCAACTTGGTTGAAACGTTTAGAAAAGGCGACAAAATGGTCGACCGCACGTTACAAGCTGACCGACAATATACAGGTCTTGATGGCCAAAAACTGACCCTCAAAGGGCGCAGTATGATGTTTGTGCGTAACGTGGGACATTTAATGACAAATCCAGCCATTACCGATGTAAGCGGCAATGATGTGTTTGAAGGCATTATGGATGCCATGTTCACCGCAACAGCCGCACTGCACGATTTAAACACTAAAAACACGATTAAAAATTCAACCGCGCAAAGTATTAATATTGTAAAGCCAAAAATGCATGGCCCTGATGAAGTCGCCTTTGCTAATACTTTATTTGGTATGGTTGAAGAGGCACTGAGCTTGCCTAAAAACACCCTTAAAATGGGCATTATGGATGAAGAACGTCGAACATCAGCCAACTTAAAAGCCTGTATTCATGCTGCTAAAGAGCGTGTTGTATTTATTAACACCGGCTTTTTAGACCGCACCGGTGATGAAATTCATACCTCAATGCAAGCGGGTGTGGTACTGCCAAAAGCGGCTATTAAAGCACAGCCTTGGATCAGCGCTTACGAAGATCGCAACGTTGATATTGGCCTAGCCTGTGGCTTAAGCCATAAAGCGCAAATTGGTAAAGGTATGTGGGCAATGCCAGATAAAATGGCGATGATGATGGAGCAAAAAATAGCGCACCCTCAATCTGGCGCAAATACCGCTTGGGTGCCCTCTCCTACTGCCGCCACATTACACGCAATGCATTATCATGATGTTGATGTATTTAGCCTGCAGCAAAGCATTGCCACGCGTCAAATAGCAAGCCTAGAGAGCTTACTTACACCGCCGCTCATGCCAAACCCTGAAACGCTATCAAAAGAAGATATTCAAAGCGAGCTTGAAAACAACGCGCAAGGTATTTTAGGCTACGTAGTACGTTGGATTGACCAAGGAATAGGCTGCTCTAAAGTGCCTGACATTAATCATATTGGTTTAATGGAAGACAGAGCCACCTTACGTATTTCAAGCCAACATATCGCCAACTGGCTACATCATGGTGTATGTAGCAAAGAGCAAGTACAAAAAGTGATGGCAAAAATGGCTAAGGTTGTTGATGGCCAAAACGAGCATGACAGCCTTTACACGCCAATGGCAACTAATGAGCAGACATTAGCTAAAAGTATTGCGTATCAAGCTGCTTTAGCACTGGTATTTGAAGGGGTTAGTCAACCTAGCGGTTACACAGAGCCGCTACTACACAGCTACCGCTTGAAATATAAAGCACAGCACCATAACCTAGCTGAATAGCTGACATTTATTTAACACTAAAAAAGCGCGTTTTGCCTACACAAAACGCGCTTTTTGTTTTATTAAGCGGCAAAGTAGCTAAAATTCGCCTAGTTAAAACTACGAATTAATTTTTAATAGTCGCGTTATGATAAACATTTTGTACGTCATCGCAATCTTCAAGCATATTGATAAATTTATCAAAGTTGGCAATGACTTCTTCATCAGTGATTTCAACATGTACTTGTGGCACAAAGGTAATTTCATCAACTTCAAAGTTAATGCCTTCAAATGCCTCTTCCAGTGCCGTTTTAGCTTTAAAATACTCAGTATGCGGTGCAAACACCGATACCTTGCCATCTTCGGCTTCTACATCGGTTACATCAACGTCAGCCATCATCAGCGCTTCTAACACAACTTCGTCGTCATCGCCTGCAAATCCTAAAACAGCAAGGTGATCAAACATATGTGCAACACACCCAGGCGTACCTATTTTTGAGTCTGTTTTAGTAAACGGTAAGCGTACATCTTTAATTGTGCGGTTTGGGTTGTCGGTTAAACAGTCAACAATCACCATACAATTACCAGGGCCGTAACCCTCGTAACGGGCTGAAGAGTAATCTTCCCCTGCCCCACCGGCTGCTTTTTCAATTGCTTTTTCGATTACGTGCGCAGGAACTTGGTCTTTTTTGGCTTTTTCAATTAAGCGGCGCAATGTTTGATTTACATCGGGGTCGGGTTCACCACTTTTGGCTGCAACGTAAATTTCTTTACCATACTTTGAATTTACTTTAGTTTTTGCGTTGGCGGTTTTAGCCATCGAACTTTTGCGGACTTCAAATGCTCTGCCCATCTTGTGCCTCTATTGAATACATTTGGTTTGCGATATTTTACCAATTCAAACCGTATTGGGCTAGTGGTTCAACATGCTATGCTGTGCAAAAGCAGCTGGGTATTAATTTAAATAATACCCATCATGTCATTAAATAAATAAAACGAAGCTTAATTTAACATAATCAAGGTCTGTTAATCTTTGCAGATTGCTATTTGTTAAAACTAGGGGCAATTTAATCGCGGCGCGAGGTTTGTAACTTAGTGGG
>NZ_PNCV01000105.1:0-6928 GCF_005886925.1 Pseudoalteromonas sp. S3260 | reverse complement strand
AACCTAGTGGGCTAAGTAAAAACCGAGTAACAAAGAGTTAATCGCCCCTTGGAAGAACCCTTTGGGCAATACCTGTTTGGCATTGATGCTACGTTATCGCCTATTTATGGGGAATAACCACACCACATAGGCTCTGCCTTGCTTAAATACCAAACAGACTACTGCAAATTCAACCTTGAAAGGTTAACAGGCCCTTAAGAACGGTTATTTTTCCAAAATTTATAAAGTCGCTTCATGTTTTGTCTCTGCTATAGGTTAAGTATTTATTTGACTGTATAAATGCAGAGCCGTTCAAAGGAGTGTGTAACAAAACATGTTTAGAGATAGAGACATGCATAAAACATGTCTCTAAAGATAGTTTACTGCTGGTTTAACTTGTCTTTCGCTTCTTGTACTTTTGCAAAATCTAAACCTAACTCATCCGTTGCTTCTTTAATTAAATGAGGTTGGGTCATTACTACCGCCATCAATTGCTGAAGTTTTTCAGGTGGTATGCCCAGCTCTTGTACTAATGCCATAGCCATCATTGGGTTTTGGGTAAATGCTTCAAATAATGCCGCTACTTTTTCATCGCTGACATTGTGCTCTTTTAATATTGCAATAATTGGATTCATTATTAACCTTAAAATCGAAATAGTTTGTTAAAGTATATGGCCTCATACAGGGATTAACAATATTAATCCCTGTGGCATTACTTGTTTCACTCTACCAACAATACAACTTTACCTGAGTTTTCATTACCCTCTAAAATGGCATGTGCCTCACTAGCTTGTTGCCATGGCATGGTTTTATAAATATTAAAGTCATACTTTTGATTGGCAATATCATCATAAAAGCGCGCTACAAATGCATCTCTTAACGCGCGCTTAAACGCGATACTGCGATTACGTAATGTGGAGGCATGAAACGAGATGCGCTTTTGTAATAAGCGTGCAAAATCGACTTCGGCAAAGCGACTATCTAAAAATGCGAGCATCACAATCTGACAATCCATTGCGGCCACTTTGGCATTTTTATTCAAATAGCGGCCAGAAACCGGATCGACTATGGCGTTTGCACTTAAGTTATGTGCCTTCATATATTCAACAAAATCAGTGGTTTTATAATTAATCACATGGTCAGCACCCAAGCTTTTAGCGTGTTCACATTTTTCATCAGACCCTGCTGTTATTACCACCTGTGCACCGGCACTTTTTGCCATTTGAATAGCCGCTCCGCCTACGCCACTGGCACCGGCATGAATAAGCGCCGTTTGCCCTGATTGTAGTTTTCCTAACTCAAAGAGTGCGCCAAAAGCAGTTAAATACACTTCACTAATAGCAGCACCTTGTGCCATAGAAATATTATCTGGCAATTCCATTAATTGCTGCGCATCTACCGCAACATATTCACTGTACGCACCACCGGCACATAGAGTAAAAATACGCTTATCTTGCCATTTAGGGTCTACCTCACTGCCAAGCTCACACACGGTACCTGCACATTCGAGTCCTAGAATAGGGCTATCCCCTTCAGGAGCAGGATACTTACCTTGGCGCTGCATACAATCGGCGCGGTTAACGCCAATCGCTGCTACTTTTACCAATACTTCATTACTGCTAATCTGCGGCTTATCGGTTTGTTCAAACGTTAATTGCTGATCTTGATGTGAAATGTACTGCATAAATCTCCTCGTATTTTATTCTATTTGATTTTCGCCATACTTCGGCTTCAACTAACTCGTTATTTTCTGTGTAATATATTTAAAGTGTGTAGTGGTTAGTAATTTTATTGATGTAACCTCGGGGTTTTAGCACTGGCAAACACAAAGCCTGACAAAAAAGCGAAGCCAACTAATTTAAACTCATAATACTCCTTTTGGAGTTAACAGCGCCTTAAGCACAAAAATTCAGTGCTGATTTAATCAGTTTATTGGCCTTTGTGGACTAACCTTTGTTCAATTTAGGCCGAACTCGTTGGGCAGTGCATGTTCTGCATTTATGCTGCGTTATCAGCAATTGCAGGGGAAGCCTTGCCTAAAAACACAACTTCAAATTTAACCTTGAAAGATAAACAAAACTATAAATTATTAAAGCGCCAGCTTTGTTTATAAGGATATACATCAGGAAGCTGACCTTGCTCAATACCTTGCTGAGTCATTTGCCAGTACTTTGCCGTAAATAAATCACTATGATAATGATTAAAATGGCTAAAGGCACTGCTGCTGGCACTAAAAAACACCTTAAATTGACTCGGGAATATATCATTTTGGTCTATATCAAAATAAGAATGTGAGCTTATTTCTTCTAACGCGTTGTCAGTATTTGGCACTTCTCTAAAATTACAATCAGTAAGAGGGCAAATTTCATCGTAATCATAAAATACCACTCGCCCCCAACGTGTCACGCCAAAGTTTTTCATTAGCATGTCACCGGCAAAAATATTTGCACTGGCAAGCTCTTTAATCGCTTTACCATAATCAACCATCACCTGCTGCAGTGATTTACTGCTACATTGACCGATATATAAATTAAGCGGTGTCATTTTTCGCTCAACATAGACATGTTTGAGTATTAACGCTTTACCCGAAATAATTAAGCTATCACCAATGTGTTTTTTCATTTGTGTAAGCAGTTCATCACTAAAACGACTTAAATCAAAGGCTAGGTATCTAAATTCATGAGTATCAACTAATCGCCCTACTCTATCAGCCTGTTTTACAAAGTTATATTTATCTTTTACCTGCTGTTTTGTCGCCGTTTTTGGTGCACTAAATTTATCTTTTATTACTTTGTACACATAGTCTAGGCCATCAATTGTAAAAACAAGCATCACCATACCTGGTGTACCTGGCGCTAAATGATATTTATATTGCTCGGGGCTACTTTTAGTCGTGTCCACCTTATAGCGATAAAATTCTGTTTTCGCATGTTTAATAAAACCTATCGCATTAAACAATTCAAACCGTTGTTTGTGAGGCATTAACACACTTAAGTAATCTACATACCTTGCAGGTTGGTCGGTATCTACCATAAAGTACGTGCGCGCAAAGCCAAATAACAAGCTCAGCTGATCAGCGCCCATCATCACAGCATCAATTGTAAGCCCGTCAGGGGTATTTAAAATGGCTATTGCAAAGGGCATATTATCGCCATTTTTAGCAATACAACGTCCTATTACATAACACGCTTTATTGCGGTAAAAGTGTGAATTGGCGTACTCAATATAGCCGTCATTTAAACTTATTAGCTCATACACTTGTCTGCATTGTTGCTGCGCCCCTTGGGTTAACGTTGCTTGTAGTTTAGCTAAGTCCTCGTTTAAATTTTTAAATGACACTCTAAACACTTGTTCATTGACTAAAGTTTTAACTGCGCTATCAAACCCTTCTTTTAAGGAAATACGACTCACAAGCCCTTCATAAGAACGTGGTTGCCCCCGGTACTTTGCTTTTAAGACAAATAAATGCACCGTACGAATTTTTTTATCATCCCAAATAGCGCCAAAAGTAGAATTAAAAAACGTATGTGCAATTGGCTGGTTTTCATGCTCTTTAACCATTTCGCCATAAATATTTTTTGCACGTTGCCATGTTTGTGGACAGTTTAGTTCATCATAGGCAATCACTTTAACGGCCTCACTCACCTTCTTTACTTGACGCTCATACACTTGCAAGCGCGCTCGCATTGCCGCTTGCACCTCATGATATTGGCGTTGTTCAAAGCGACTTTGTGCCCCTAAGGTAATATTTAAGAACTGTGCAAACATAGCTTCAAAGCCAGCAAATACAGCGCGTGCTAACTTAGTAGCTATGAGTTCTTGTATAGGATTGTGGGTAGACGTTAACGACGTGCTAGGCATAGTATAGGCGCTTCTATTTTTAGCAATTATGCTGATTATTTTTTATTAGAGGTTTACACCTTAGCAAGCACGCTTTAATTTAGATAATTAATACAGCAAATAAATAAAATTGATCATATGAATATAAGAAATGTCGATCTCAACCTACTCGTCTATTTAAATGTATTAATAGATGAAAAAAGTGTGTCTAAAGCGGCCAATAAACTCGCATTAACACAACCGGCTATGAGCAATGCGTTAAAGCGCCTAAGAGATTTATTTGACGATCCTTTGCTGGTACGAGCTGCGGGCTCCATGACCCCAACAGCTAAAGCCCTTGCCCTTAAGCCCGAAATTGAAGCGCTGTTAAAAATGGCAGAAGAGATCACGCAGCCCAGTGAGCAATTTAATCCGGCTACCGCCAACGTGACGTTTCGTATTATGGCAAACGATTATTTAGAATCGACGCTAATTGCCCCCTTTATTTGCAAGCAGCTAGCTAAAAACCCGGGCATTGACTTCGATGTACTTAGCCCCAGCGACGTTAACCTACAGGATATGGAAAAAGGCACTATCGATTTGGCAATAAACCGTTTTAATGGTCTGCCGCGCTCTTTTCATCAAGCTACTGTATGGCGAGATAACTACTGTTGTTTAACCCATCCACATAATCCATTTTTAAACGATGCAAACTTAGACCAATACTTAAAAAGTGAACATATTTGGGTTAATCGAGCCGGCTGGGGCCCCGAACCCGCTGTAACCAATAAATCAGGTAAACAAAAATTAGGCTGGGTTGATGAGGCATTATGGCAATTAGAACAAACACGTAAAATACGCGTATTTACTCGTCATTACATGATTGCCAGTTTACTGTGTCAATCTGAGCAACTCATTGCAACCCTTCCGCGTCGTCAAGCAAAGCTTTTAACTAGCCATACTAATTTAGTGATTAGCCCTGTGCCATTTCAAATCGTCCCCATAGAAGTAAAAATGATATGGAGCCCGTTGTTACACCATACACCAGCGCACCAATGGCTTAGGCGCGAGTTGTTGGCGTTTGCAAATACAGTGATTGATAGGTAAAGAATTAAAATATTGATCAAATCAATATCAGTTATTGAAAACAACAATTTCATTAATATTACACTTAGCGCTACAGTGAAGTTAAGCCAACAAACTAAGAGTAATAATTATGCAAACATCAGCAAGCTTCACACAACAAGACGGATTATTCATTGATGCAAATTTACATCAATTCATTGAACAACAATTGTGTCGTAAAACAACACTTCAAACGCAACACGTTTACCAAGCGTTAGCCACGTTAGTTGATGAGTTTGGGTGTGCATGTCGTAAAACAAAACACCAAGAAAACGACATTCTCGACGTGAATACTTTATTAAATGCATATCAACGTAAAAGTCATCCACATTGTCATGTAGATGCACAAACAACCGCAGCCGTTTTAGATGAATACTGTTGCCAAGTGCCTGCGATTATTGTGGTTGCTTTAATGGATACGCTTAGTGGCACACTCTGTGATGAGCCAAGCGCCCATAAACTTTACCACAGAGCTGCAGAGCTGACAGAGCGTCCATGCGTTCATCGCGAGCAAACAGCTAACGCCTCTGCAGCGTAAAATGCAGCCCTTTAAAAGTGCTCGATAACCTTGTTGGCAAATTGTTTGCAACTTAAGGTTGTCGAGTTATGATTTGATTGAGCTAAATCAAATGTAACCTGTCCACTGGCAAATGTGCTTTCAAGCGCGTTTTCAATTAAATAAGCAGCATCACTCCATCCCATAAACTTAAGCATTAACACCGCACTCAATAAGCTACTGCTCGGATTTGCTTTATCTTGTCCTGCTATGCGCTCAAATGTACCATGTGTGGGTTCAAAAAACGCAACTTCGGTATTTAAGTTTGCCGCCGGCATAATCCCTACTCCACCGACTTGTGCACTGAGCATATCGGCTAAAAAGTCTCCGTTTTGATTAGTGGTGGCCACCACATCAAATTGAGCAGGATCCATTAAACACTGCTGAAGCATATTATCGGCAATTACTTCTTTAATAACCAGCGGCGGTAAATCAGCACGTTGTATTTCAAGCCAGCGTCCGTTTTGATGCTCAACGGCAGCGTATTCACGTTTGGCCAGCGCAAATCCCCAGCGCTTAAATGCGCCATCGGTAAACTTAAGTACATTGCCTTTGTGAACTAAAGTGAGTGATTCACTATTATTTTTTAGGGCATAATTAATTGCATAGCGTATTAATCGCTCTGATCCCTCTTTAGAGATATTTTTAATACCTAAACCACACTCTTGGGTAAAACGAAGCCGTGTTACGCCCATTTCTTCACATAAAAAATCGAGCATTTTTTCACTTTCAACACTGCCCGCTTGCCACTCAATTCCTGAATACACATCTTCACTGCTATCACGTAGCACGGTAATATGCGTGGTAAATGGATTTTTTAAGGGTGACGGTAATGCACTAAATCCTTTAATGGTTCGCATATTTACATACAAATCCATTTCATGGCGAAGCGCGACATTGAGCGAGCGAAACCCGCCTCCAAGCGGTGTGGTTAAAGGGCCTTTAATCGCAATTTTACACTCTCGTACTGCATTAATCGTTTCTTGAGGAAACCAATCACCGTCATAAAGCTTGGCAGCTTGCTCACCATTATAAACTTGCATCCAATGAATTTTGCGTCTTGGGCCATAACTATGCTCTATGGCGGCATCCACTACTTTTCGCATCACTGGCATCACATCGAGCCCGACGCCATCTCCATCAATATAAGCAATAATAGGGTGTTCGGGTATATGCCACTGTCCTTGTTCATCAATAAGTATATGTTCACCATTTTCTGGCACAGTAATATGTTGATATTGCATTGTTAACACCTAGAAAAACATCCTCTTTTCATTAAAGCATGTTCGTTAATAGGTGTCTGTAATTGCATTTTTATAATTGATATCACCGCAGCGAATAACTGCACGGTATTAACTATTAGTAAAAATAAGGGAACGATTTTTTAATAAAGGTGGCATCAGGCATTTTATCTAACACCAGACTAAATAACCTGAGATCTGGTTAAGC
>NZ_PNCV01000104.1:0-6900 GCF_005886925.1 Pseudoalteromonas sp. S3260 | reverse complement strand
AACCTAGTGGGCTAAGTCAAAACCGAGCAGCAAAGAGTAAATCGCACCTAGGCAGAACCCTTCGGGCAGCGCCTGTTTGGCATTGATGCTACGTTATCGCCTATTTATGGGGAATAACCACACCACATAGGCTCTGCCTTGTCTCAATACCAAACAGACTGCTGCAAATTCAACCTTGAAAGGTCAACAAACCCTAATAATTTGAGAGACTCGGATGGCTTTTAAGCGCATAACCCTCGTCTTTGCAATGTTGCTTACAGGCTGTGAAGAATCTTTAACCGTTGAAGGTATTTGCGTTGAATCGCCGGCCATGTGTAATGATCTTAACCAAGATAGTCACTGTAAAGCGCAGCGAGAACATACTATTTTTTTCGTCACCTTGAATCTTTACAACCTACCGATGAGCACAAATATCAATTACTCAAAGCGTTTGAGCACTACAATCAATGCATTGCTTTGGCAGCCAACATTCAGCACATAAAATTAAAAAGCAAAACCACGGCTCGCCGACGTGCCCACTTAACGAGCATGAGGGAAATAGCGCGGATTTATCAACAGACAAAACACACCAGCCACCCGGGCTTGCTTTATTATCATTGGTCAAGAAACAATGACGAAAGTGCATTAACATGTTTGCTCGCTTCAGAACATACTGCAGAAGTTGAACAAAGTGCTGAGATGCAATTTTACTTGGCGTCTTATTACATTAAGGTTGATGAAGAAAAAGCGATTAATTTTTTATACAACACGCTAGCGCTGAATAAAGCCAAGCATGAACCGAACCCTGAAATATATATGTCTTTGATCAGCCTGTTTTATAAACATCAACAATATAAACATGCTTATATTTTTGCCAAAATAGCTCAGCTTTCTGGTATTGAACATATTGATATACTGTTAATTGAGCAACAGTTAATAGCACAAGGAAAGAATTTAGAGAGTTTAGATAGGTTAGCCGAGCAGACTTTGCAGCAAATAGATCAAGGAACGTTTATTTCCCCCCGGAAATAATAAATCAGATACAAAAAAGGCAGCTTACGCTGCCTTTTTGTTTATTTTTTGCTAGTGCCTACTTCAACACGGGTTTTTAACTTTTGCCCCGGTCTAAAGGTAACCACGCGACGTGCTGAAATTGGGATATCTTCTCCCGTTTTCGGATTACGTCCCGGCCTTTCTTTCTTATCTCGAAGATCAAAGTTACCAAATCCAGAGAGCTTAATCTGCTCGCCTTTTTCAAGCGCTGAGCGGATTTCTTCAAAAAACGCTTCAACTAAATCTTTGGCATCTTTTTTATTGATCCCGAGCTTTTCAAATAGGTGTTCAGCTATGTCGGCTTTAGTAAGCGCCATATCTAGTCCCTCAACGATGCATTAAACTGTTCGGCCAGTGCGGCCACCACGTTATCAACTACCTGATTGATATCTTTCTCTTCGAGTGTTCTATCAACCGCTTGCAGTGTTAGAGCAATCGCCAAACTCTTATAATTTGGCTCAATACCTTTGCCCTTATACACATCGAATAAGTTTAGGTCAACCAATTGATTTCCGCCAACTTTTCCGATGACGTTTAAAATATCACCTATTTTAACGCTGTCTTGTACTAAAATAGCGATGTCGCGGCGATTTGATGGGAATTTAGACACCCCAACAGCCTGCGGTAAATTTCTTTTTTCTAATGCCGACATTTCAATTTCAAACACAAAAGTAGCGTTATTGATATCTAACGATTTTTGCGCCTGAGGGTGTAATGCACCAAAGAAACCTACCTTTTTACCATCAACATAAATAACGGCTGATTGACCAGGATGAAGGCCATCTGATTGCTCGGCTTTAATTTCAAAGCGGCTAACATCGTTGGTAATTGCAAGTAATGCTTCAACATCCCCTTTTAGGTCGTAAAAATCAACGTTACGTTTTTCTTCAACCCAATGTTCGCCATGCACAAGCCCGGTAATAACACCACCAATAACCGGCACTTGGTAAACGCCATTTTCTGCGCTTTCATCGCTGATAAACTTAAGGCCGTGTTCAAATAAGCGAATACGTGGCTGCTGGCGGTTTTGGTTATACGCAACAGATGCCAATAAGCCAGGCATTAAGCTTACACGCATCGCTGACATTTCAATTGAAATTGGGTGAGGCAATACCAATGCGTTACACTCTGGATGTAAAATAGCTTGCGCTTTAGGATCAACAAAACTGTAAGTAATGGCTTCTTGATAGCCACGGGTTACTAGCGCATTACGAAAACGGCTCAGTGCAACAGTTGACTCATCATGTGTGGTCATTTTAAGTTTTGCAGTTGGTGCCACATTAGGAATACTGTTGTAACCGTATACACGTGCTACTTCTTCAATTAAATCTTCTTCAATACGAATATCAAAGCGGTAGCTTGGTACATCAGCGCTCCAGCTATCATTGTCAAATTTAACATCAAGACCTAAACGCGTAAGTATATCGGTTACTTTAGCATCGTCAATGTGATGACCAATAACACGGTCTAAACGTGAACGACGTAAACGCACTTCAGTTACTTTTGGTAGTTTATCTACAGCAACAGCTTCAACGATTGGACCTGCGTTACCACCTACAATCTCCAGAAGTAACGCTGTAGCGCGCTCCATGGCATCGTGTTGTAGTGCAAAGTCGACGCCACGCTCATAGCGATGAGATGCATCAGTGTGCAAACCATAGCTGCGTGCTTGACCTGCAATAGCCACTGGGTTGAAGAATGCGCTTTCTAGTAAAATATCAGCTGTTTTTTCAGTAACACCCGATTGCTCACCGCCAAAAATACCAGCAATGGCTAGCGCTTTATGATGATCGGCAATCACTAATGTCGATTCATTTAATTTAGCCGTATTACCGTCTAATAAAACCAGCTCTTCACCTGGGATTGCACTACGTACTTTAATTCCACCCTCAATCGCATTTAAATCAAATGCATGCATTGGGTGGCCAAGCTCTAGTAATACAAAGTTAGTCACATCAACAACCGGATCAATTGAACGTACACCACTACGACGTAGCTTTTCAACCATCCATAATGGCGTCTCAGCGTCTAGGTTAATGCCCTTAATAACACGCCCTAAATAGCGAGGACAGGCATCATCGTTAACCAACTCAATAGATACTTTGTCTTCAATTGTCGGGGTTACCGCTGGAATGCTTAATGTATTTACATCAATACTGTTAAGTACGCCGACTTCGCGGGCAAGCCCTTTAATACCTAAACAATCGCCACGGTTAGGTGTTAAATCTACGTCAATAATGTTGTCATCAAGCGCTAAATATTCGCGTAAATCGGCACCAATAGGCGCATCAAGTGGCAATTCCATAATGCCATCGCCTTCTTCACTAATACCTAGCTCATCAAACGCACATAACATGCCGTGTGAAGGCTGACCACGAAGTTTGGCTTTTTTAATTTTGAAATCACCTGGTAACACTGCGCCAACAGTGGCAACTGCAACTTTAATACCTTGGCGGCAATTTGGTGCACCACAAACAATATCAAGCGGTTCATCACCACCAACATTAATTTTTGTTACACGTAGTTTATCTGCATCAGGGTGCTGGCCACACTCAACCACTTCACCTACCACAACGCCATTAAATTTGGCTGCTGCCGGCTCAACGCCATCTACTTCTAAACCAGCCATTGAAAGCTGTTCCGAAAGAGCTTGCGTATCAATTGCAGGATTTACCCACTCTCTTAACCACTTTTCACTAAATTTCATTTTATCTCTTCACTCTTAACGGAACTGGTTTAGGAATTTTAAGTCATTTTCGAAAAACGCACGTAAATCGTTTACGCCGTAACGCAACATGGTTAAGCGCTCAACACCCATACCAAAAGCGAAACCTGTGTACTTTTCAGGATCGATGCCTACAGACTTAAGTACGTTAGGATGAACCATGCCGCAGCCTAATACTTCTAACCATTTACCGTCTTTACCCATCACGTCCACTTCGGCTGAAGGCTCTGTAAACGGGAAGAATGAAGGACGAAAACGAATTTCCATGTCTTCTTCAAAAAAGTTACGTAAAAAGTCATGTAAAATACCTTTAAGCTCAGTGAAGCTTACATCAGTATCAACCATCAACCCTTCCACCTGATGGAACATAGGCGTGTGTGTTTGGTCATAGTCATTACGGTATACACGCCCTGGCGAAATAATACGCAGTGGCGGTTGCTCAGTTTCCATAGTACGAATTTGTACACCACTGGTTTGAGTACGTAAAACCAGCTTAGGATTAAAGTAAAAGGTATCGTGATCGGCGCGAGCAGGGTGATGCTCTGGTATATTTAACGCATCAAAGTTATGAAAATCATCTTCAACTTCAGGGCCTGATTTAACAGCAAAGCCAAGTTCACCAAAAAAGCTTTCAATACGCTCAATGGTGCGAGTTACTGGGTGCAAACCACCCGATGGCATAACACGCCCGGGTAAAGTTACATCGATTGTTTCTGCTGCTAGTTTTTCTTCTAATACTTTACTTGCTAACAATTCACGCTTGTCATTAATCGCAACTTGCACGTCTTGCTTAGCTTGGTTAATTACTTGGCCTGCTTCTTTACGTTCTTCAGGGGCAATTTTACCTAACGTTTTAAGTAAGCTGGTAATTTCGCCTTTTTTACCAAGATAGTTAACCCTGATCTCTTCTAGCTGCGCGATTTCACTGGCACTGGCTACCGCCTCAAGTGCTTGCGCTAATATGTTTTCTAAGTTCATTCGATACCTGATCTTTCACAGAAGGTGATTACAATTTAGTTAGCTAATGATAACTGAAAGCAGGGTCTAGATTCTAGACCTACTACAGCTTTAGCGTTGATTTTATAAAAGGAATAGTCAATTTTCGTTGTGCAGCCATGGATGCGTGATCTAATTTGTCTAATACATCCAATAAAGCACGCATATCACGACTCAAACGCGTTAATAAAAATCGCGCACATTCATCGCTCAGTTCAAGCCCACGCATATTTGCACGCTTAACCAGCGCCTGTGCTTTATCATCGTCACTCATAGAACGAATTTGAAACGTAGTGCCCCACTTTAAACGGGATTCTAAGTCAGGCAAGCTAATATTAAGCATGTTAGGCAGTAAATCGGCAGTCACTACCAGCATTTTATTGGGCTCATTAAAGCGATTAAAAAAGTTAAATAACGCTTTTTCCCATGCATCATTGCCTGCTACCAAGTGCACATCATCAATACACAATACATCCAATGCTTCAAGCCCATCTAAAACCATTGGTCCAAAATGAATGACCTCGCGCATGGAAAGCAGCATATTAGATAAGCCACGCTCTTGTGCTTGAATACAAGTGGCATATAGTAAGTGAGATTTACCAGAATCTCCTAAGCCACACAAATAGGTATACTGAAAAGAGTGAGCAAGCTTAGAAAAGCTATCTTTGAGATGATTTACCTCGAGTGAGTCTTCACCGCCAAAGTAGGATGCAAATGTTTCATCGTCTGGTAAAGTAACCGGCAATGCCATTTGTATTGGCTCTTGAGTTAGCATTAATTTACAACCCATTGATACTCTAGGCTTTGCTCATCAACTATGTGATAAAAAGCACGAGGATCAACATAGTCTTTAAAGGCGTTATCCAGGCCAAGGGCTTTTTTAAGGTCACTCACAGTCCCCGTATGATGAAGCTCAAACTCAACCGAATCGGGTGTTTTGCGTAAAATAACAGCTTGAGTTACTACGCTTAGATTCATTAAGTGGCGCTTAGCCAATTCAATATCAACAAAGCTCTCAGTCCCTTTTAAAGTTAAATTGGCAGTACGCTGCTCATAATAAGCATTAGGATCAATCGCATATTCACCAGCTAAACCTTGTGCTAAATCATCAATCATTTGCGCAACAATTTGCTGTCTATAGCCAGTGATACGGTTAGATTCAAACATTTCATCATTGGTAAAGCGCCAATCTAGTACCCAATTATCAGAGTTAAACGCTTGATACATTCTAGCAGTAATACTTCGCTCAGCACTGTAGCGTTTAGATGCCTCTTCTACAGGCCCAGAAAAATTTCCCCAAACTTCAGGGACACCAATAAGCCGTCTGTCTTGTAAATCGAGTAAAGGCACAACAACCGGTAAACCGCGGCGGCTTGCTTTGTCGTAAATCAGTTGCTCTAACTGAGGATAACTCTCTTGAGTAACCAGCTCTCGCTGCCTGTTATCTTCAATGCCTAACCAGATGGCAACCAGTGGACGTTGAGCTCCCCACAAAGGCAAATTAAGATCTTTTATTAGTGCATTGATCTTTCGCGCTTCAAATTTAACTAGTAACTTAAGCGTTCCAGGAATACGCTCATCGTATTCAAATTTCAGCATATAATCAGATATATCTTTGGTGCGTTGCTGTGCTATCTGATTTTCATCTGCACTTTTATCACCACTCACTTTTACTAGTACGTTAAGAAGCGCTTTGCGACTAGCGTCTAAGCGCGCATCACGAGATTTATCTTCTACGACCAAAATATCTTGATATAGATCAGTTACTTCAACTGCAGATACAGAAACACAAAAGAAAATGGATAAGGCGCTAATTAATAATCTATACACAGGCAAATCATTCTTGGTTTTAAACTGTTTTGATCCTAAATCAAAGCCACTAACAAAGCAAAATTATATTTTTACAGTGACTAAAGCTGCTGATTAAGTCGAACTTTCTTGTATTAAGAGTCGCTGCGCTACTTTGTAGCTATAAGGCAGTAGAATATCATGGTGCCGACAACGATAGAGAATGCATAACCGATGCATAACCGATGCATAACCGATGCATGGAGTAGGCATTAGTCTCTGATCAATTCTCTTCCTTTAACCTATTACCTTTTATCTTGCATCTGCATTTTCACTTCCTGCAGACGTAAAAAAGCCCG
>NZ_PNCV01000103.1:0-12098 GCF_005886925.1 Pseudoalteromonas sp. S3260 | reverse complement strand
GGTTTGTAACCTAGTGGGCTAAGTCAAAACCGAGCAACAAAGAGTAAATCGCCCCTAGGCAGAACCCTTCGGGCAGCGCCTGTTTGGCATTGATGCTGCGTTATCGCCTATTTATGGGGAATAACCACACCACATAGGCTCTGCCTTGCCTAAATACCAAACAGGCTGCTGCAAATTTAACCTTGAAAGATCAACAGACCCTAGCGTTGCTAAAATACACGCTAACATTAATGCCAACATGCCAAGTCTTAGCATACCGCGTTTTATAGCTAGGATCAGCAATGAAAAGAAGATATTAAAAATTTTCAATTAGGATTGGCTAAATTGAAAACTTTAAAGGGCTAGGTTATTTTTCAGTTAAAAAGAGCAGGGCATTGTGGCTTTCAAGCGTGCTTAAACTCGCATTTTTAGCTGATTTGGGTATACTTGCGCGGCTAATCTCTATTTTATTCAAGTATTGAATAGGGTTGTGGGGTAAGTTAAACCTATCTTGTAGGTGAAAATTCAGAGTAGCCTAACAGCGCTCTATTGATTTGCTGATGAGTGACTGCTCATTGTGCAAGTGCAATTGGTAAGAATTTAAAATATCTAAAACATCCGTTTTAGTATGTAACTTTATAGTGGAAGTCGAATGGATCAATATATTGAATTTGTCTCAAACCATCCAATTTTAAGCCTGGCTTGGGTTGCGATTGCGTTTCTTATTATTAGTGGCGCAATAAAAAGTAAATTTTCAGCAATTCGTCAAATCAATCCTCAGCAGTTAACGTTACTTATTAACCGCGAAGACGGCCAGGTTGTTGATATGCGTGGGCAAAAAGAGTTTAAAACCGGCCATATTGCCGGTGCTGTGCACTTAAACCCAGAAAAAGCTAAAGAATCTGATTTCTCAACCCTTGAAAAGTATAAGAGCAAACCCATAATAGTGGTATGTGCTGCAGGCATGACTGCTTCAGGTGTTGCAACCGCAATGCATAAAGCAGGCTATGAACAGGTTTATGTTTTATCTGGCGGTATGGGTGCGTGGCAATCAGCAAGTCTGCCAACAACAAGCGGTCGCTAATATCTCTTAGCTAAACCGATTAAGGATTAATTATGAGTAACGTTGTTTTATACACCAAAGGATATTGTCCTTTTTGCCATCGCGCATTAGCGCTGTTAGACAGCAAAGGTGTAAAATACACAAATATTGATATTGGCGTTCAGCCAGAGCTTCGCGATGAAATGATCGCCAAAGCCGGTGGCGCAAGCACGGTTCCACAAATTTTTATCAACGATGAACACATCGGTGGCTGTGACGACATGATGGCACTAGAAGCGCAAGGTCACCTTGATGCTAAGCTCAGTGCTTAATTTAATTAATTATAATAAATAACAGGTTAGGAATAACAATGAACGAACAAAATCAAAACGCAGCAGCAGAGGCTGATGCAGGTGCACAGTTTACTATTCAACGTATTTACACTAAAGATGTGTCGTTTGAAACGCCAAATTCGCCAGCTATTTTTCAAAAGGAGTGGGCTCCAGAAGTAAAATTAGATTTAGATACGCGCTCTAACAAGCTTGATGAAGGTGTTTACGAAGTAGTGCTTGCGCTAACTGTAACGGCATCTATCGGTGAGGAAACTGCGTTTTTATGTGAAATTCAACAAGCAGGTATCTTTACGATTGCTGACGTTGAGGAAATGCAATTAGCGCACATGCTAGGTGCATTTTGCCCTAACGTGTTATTCCCATATGCACGTGAAGCGGTATCTAACTTAGTAAATCGTGGTACGTTCCCACAACTTAATCTTGCGCCAGTTAACTTTGACGCATTATTTGCACAGTACATGCAGCAACGCACAGCGCAAGCTGAGCAGGCTACAGCAGACGCTTAATTTATGAATACAGCCACATCAGCTGTTACTGTTTTAGGGGCGGGGTCGTATGGCACCGCCCTTGCTATTTGTTTAGCCCGAAATGGCCACAAAGTGACTTTATGGGGACGCAATAGCCAAGACGTTGCGACGCTTGCAGCTGAGCGAAAAAATCAACGTTACTTACCTGATATTCCTTTTCCTGACACCTTAATCCTTGAAGCAGATTTACAATGTGCAACGCAAAGTAGCGATATTGTTTTGGTTGTTGTGCCAAGCCACGCATTTGCTGACACATTAAAGCAAATCAAACCTGCTTTGCGCCCAAATGCAAAAATAGCTTGGGCCACCAAAGGGTTAGAGCCAAATACTGGACGTTTGTTACAAGAAGTGGCAGTGCAAGAGCTAGGTGAAGAGGTGCCATTAGCGGTACTTTCAGGGCCAACCTTTGCCAAAGAAATGGCGATGGGATCACCAACTGCAATTTCGGTGTCATCAACATCGTCGGCATTTGCTAAACAAATAGCCGATTTATTGCATTGCGGGCGCTCGTTTAGGGTGTATAACAATGATGATTTTATTGGTATACAGCTCGGTGGTGCGGTTAAAAACGTGATTGCCATTGGTGCGGGAATTTCTGATGGAGTGGGGTTTGGTGCAAATGCTCGTACCGCGCTTATTACTCGTGGTTTAGCAGAGTTGTCGCGTTTGGGTTGTGCCCTAGGTGCAAAGCCAGAGACCTTTATGGGTATGGCCGGGTTAGGTGATTTAATTCTAACCTGTACCGATAATCAGTCGCGCAATCGCCGTTTTGGTTTAGCCTTAGGCAAAGGTGAGAGTGTTGATGATGCCATTGCATCAATCGGCCAAGTGGTTGAAGGCTTTAGAAATACCAAAGAAGTGTACTTACTAGCTCAACGCGCTGGTGTTGAAATGCCAATTACCGAGCAAATATACAAAGTACTCTATGAAAATAAAGACATGAAAGCAGCTGCTATGGCGCTATTAGGTCGTGAACAAAAGTCAGAATAAAACGAAGTGCTAGGTTTTAGGTGACAGTTATTTTGTTTACCTAAAACCTAAAACCTAAAACCTAAAACCTAAAACCTAAAACCTTATTGCGCGTTTACAAAGCCAAGCTGGCGCCAAGATTCATACACAAACACAGCTACTGCATTAGACAGATTCATACTGCGACTATCGGCTTGCATAGGTATACGCACGCGTTGCTCGTTTGGCAGTGCTTGAATCATGTCATCAGGTAAGCCTCGGGTTTCTGGGCCGAATACTAAGCAATCACCCGCTTCATACTGTGCTTGGTGATGAAATTGGCTACCTTTAGTAGTGCAAGCATACACCTTTTTAGGTTGGCACTTTTCTAAATAAGCATCAAATGAGGCATGGCGTTGTACATGGCTAAATTCGTGATAGTCAAGTCCAGCGCGTTTTACACGTTTGTCATCCCACTCAAACCCTAACGGTTCAATTAAATGCAATGAATAGCCAGTATTGGCACATAAACGAATGATATTCCCGGTGTTAGGCGGAATTTCAGGTTGGTATAAAACAATATCCAGCACAATAAGCCCTATAAAATCTTTAATTTGACTGGCTCAGTATACACGAACAATGAATAAAAAATGATATACTACACACATTAAATACAACTTACACTTGGACAGATACGTGCATAATCGCAGTTATGAATTTTGGGTCAAAGCTTCAAGCATAGTGACCATGGTCATGGTGAGCCTAATGATTGCGACCAAAGCATGGGCTTGGCTGGCGTCGGGTTCGGCGTCAATGCTTGGCTCATTAACCGACTCATTAATGGATATTACCGCGACGCTAATGAGCTTTTTAGTTTTATCGTATGCACTGCGTCCTGCGGATGATGACCACCGGTTTGGTCACGGTAAAGCGGAGGCGCTTGCAGGGTTAGGCCAAGCTGCATTTATTGCGGGCTCGGGCTGTTTATTAATGTTTCACGGTATCGAGCGATTAATAAATCCAGTAGAACTTTCGCACTCATTATTAGGTGTATGGGTGAGTATTTTTGCCATTGCTTGTACCTTGGTAATTGTATTTGTGCAAAATAAAGTCGTGAAGCACACAGAATCAATCGCTATAAAAGCCGACTCCGTTCACTACAAGGGCGATTTAATTTTAAATGCGGCGGTATTGCTTGCTATTTTACTCGCCTACTATGGCGTACTGTATGCCGACCCATTGTTTGCTATCGGTGTGGCAGGTTATTTATTGTATAACAGTTGGGATATAGCAACCGAAAGTGCCTCGCATTTAATGGACAAAGAGCTACCCGATGAAGAAAAGCAAAGTATTTTTGAAATAGCGCGTAACCATAATGATGTTTATGGCGTTCACGGTATTCGCACTCGACAGGGCGGTAAAGTTAAGTTTATTCAACTGCATTTAGAGCTTGATGACAATTTACCACTTATTCGTGCCCACAAAGTGGCAGATGAAGTGGAGCTGATGATCACTCAGCAATTTGAATCTGAAGTTGATATTTTGATTCACCTAGATCCGCTGTCGCTTAGTAGTTAACCTATTGAATCACAAAATTTATAAAGGCTTGTTAGCAATGGTTGGCGAATTTCGTCCCGCTCAAAAAACAGCTCGTGCTTAGCCCCTTTAAACTGCTTTATTAGGGTGTTTTTATGTCGGCTTGCAAGCTTATGCTGGGCTTGGTTATCAACCACTTCGTCATTTTCTGCGCTGGCTATAAATAACGGGGTTGTTATGGATAGTTTATCGAGCGCTTTAATAAATGAAAAAACAGTATGCAGCCAGCCATAGGTAACACCGCCTAATTGTAATAGTGGCGTTTGCTGATAAGTTGCCCTAAATTGATCATAGCGTATTTGGCTACTGGTTAAAGTGTTAAGCGCAAACTCTTCAGGTGTATAATCGCTTTGTCCTAACGCATAACACCCTGAGAACCCTAATAATGAGGCACTGGCGGCGATAAACTGTGCTACGGGTTTTGGTATTCCTTTAGTATGAATATCAAACATGGGCGCAGATAAAAACGCCCCACTAAAGTCATGTGAGTAACGTGCTAAGTAATCAAACGCAATAGCGCCGCCCATTGAATGGCTAAGCAGTAGTTTTTTACCTTGCCAATGCTGCTTTACCACCTCAAGATTGAATTGATTAAGATCGTGACTGTAATCTTCAAATTGTTTGACATGGCCTTTATGGGGGTTTTTTAATAACCGATAAGAGCGCCCTTGGCCTTGGTGATCAACAATAAAAACAGCAAAATTATTACAATAAAGCTCCCAAAGCAGCTCTTTGTATTTATCGAGCCCTTCAATGCGCCCAGAACTAATAACAATGGCAGTGTGAGCCTGTTTAGGCTTAGCGTAAGCATAAAATAATTTACCGGCAGCCGTGCTTAAATAGGCTTTTTTGAGTGTATTAGTATAAAACTCATTAATGGCAGGCAGGTTATTTTCAAGCTCGCTTTCATTGCTATAGAACATGGTCTCTCTTTTGTATTGGTAAGCTTATCTCAACGCATAACCCGCCAGCGTCCTTATTTGATAAAGCTAAATTTCCGCCGTGGGCAATCACCGCATTTTTTGCAATGGCTAAACCCAGCCCAGTGCCGCCGCTGACTCGGTCGCGGGCGTCTGATTGCCTAAAAAATGGCTCACATAGTTTATCAAGTTGCGCTGTGGGAACGCCAGGGCCGTCATCACATATTTGTATAGTGATGATATCACTGTGTTTTAAGGTGATGCTAATAGTATGTTGTGCGTATTTAATTGCATTACGTAAAATATTTTCTAGAGCACTGGCAATCAGCATTTCGTCGCACTCTATATTTACCTGAGCATCACCTTGAATATGCAGCGTTTTATTGTGCTGTTTTGCTTCAAACTGAGCATCGTTAATCACATGGTCAACAATCACTTGCAGCGACTGTGTTTGCAGTGATAAAGGTTGGCTATTGGCTTCTAAGCGCGATACCTGCAATACATCGGCTATCATTTTATCAAGTTGATTTGCTTCTTTTTCAATACGCAATAAATACGATTGGCTGGCCTCACTCGCTTGCATTTGCGCCAGCCCTGTGGCCATTTTTAAGCGTGTTAGTGGGGAGCGCAATTCATGGGATATATCGGCAAGTAAACGCTTTTGAGCGCTAAGTAGTTGCTCTAATTGATCAGCCATACGGTTAAAATCGCGTCCTAAAACTCCAAGCTCATCTTTTCGTTGACTATTTATTGCCGCGCGCGCACTTAAATCGCCATTTGAGAGCCTAATTGCGGCTTGTTTTAAACTATTTATAGGGGCAATTAAGTTACGACTAAATAAAAAGCTTAATGTAAGTGAGGCGATAATGGCGATAGAAATTTTTAACCAAACCGGCAACAATCTTAAGCGAATAAAGAGCGGTCGCTGTTGATTTATATCGATTTCATATAACGCAAATTCGCCTTCAGGTACTCGAATGCGCACAGGGCCAAAAGCTTGGTAATATTCAGTAAAAATAATTTGAGGTGGCATGCCTTCACTAAAGTTCAGTAAGCTAAAATCAATATTATTCTCAACTTTTTTACTGATCAAAAACTCATCGCTACTTAGTGAATTTAAATAAAGTAACTTGCGTTTACTCAAACGCGGGTGAGTAATAATGTCATGAATAGAGCGCTTGTGTTTATGTGCACTACGTTCGATACCTCGAGCCAAGTGTTCTAGATTTTTTTGCATGGGCCCTTTTAGGGGGTCATGGCTAATAGCATTGATCAGCGAAATATTACTTAAGAAAAATAGCGCAGTAAAAGTGCCAATGATCGTTAGCCAAAACCAAGCAAAGACTTTAAAAAACAAATAATGTCGAGGGTGTCTTAACCAGCTAAAACGCGTTACTTTACTCTCCTTGGATAAAGACATAACCCGTCCCTCGAATAGTTTTAATTTTTTCACCCGCGATATGCTCGGCTATTTTTTTTCGAATATTACTCACATGCATATCAATAGAGCGATCAAATGACGCTAAACGCCGTCCTAGTACTTCTTCGCTTATTTGCTCTTTGCTTATAACATCAGGGGCGTGTTTTACTAATAAAGCCAATATTTCGTATTCGGTACCCGTAAGCGTGAGTGTGGTGTTATTTACACTGGCTTCACGCGCGGCAAAGTTAATAGTAATACCGTTTAAAGAGAGCTTTTTATTATTGTTATTGCTTACACTATTAATGTGTTCAATACGGCGAGTAATAGCTTTAACGCGGGCAAGGAGTTCGCGGTGGTTAAACGGTTTTGGAATATAGTCATCAGCGCCGAGCTCTAAACCAAAAATACGGTCAAAGTCTTCACCTTTAGCGGTCAACATAATTACCGGCGTTAATTTACTTTGTCTGAGTTGCTTGAGTACTTCAAAGCCATCTATAGAGGGCAGCATAACATCAAGTAATATAAGCGCGTAATCGTTTTGTAAAGCAAGCTCTAAGCCTTGTTGGCCATCATGTGCGGTTTGTATGCTAAAGCCTTGTGCGCTCAAATACTCGCTTAATAGCTCACATAAACCGGTGTCATCATCAATCATTAATAGTTTCATACATTAAGCCCTACGCGCTGTTTTATGGTTTTATTTTACGCGTTTAATGTACTAAAAGTTAGTCTTTACATAACCTTTACACTGCTTTGCGTTACTTTGCATTGAGCCGGTTATAGTGAACTTACTGGCTAGCAGCCAACAACCAACCCAATATTAAGGTGATGATTATGACTAAGATAAACACGCTATCAAAATTAGTACTTATTTGTGGCTTAACAGCAGCAACGCTCAGTGCGGGCAGCGCACTTGCAAAAGGTGATGGCCATAAACAAGGCCACTCTCAAGCACGCTTTTTACTCTCTGAGCGAGCAGCAGATAAACTGGCGCTTACTGAGGATCAACAAACACAACTAAAAGCGATTTTTACAGCGCAAAAAACGCAAATTAAAGCACTAAGAAGCCAAAATAAAGACGCGCGTAAGGCACAGCGCCAAGCTTATAAAGCGCAGATGGATGCGTTATTGTCAGCGCCAAACTTTGACGAAAATGCAGCGAAAGAGTTATTAACCGCACGCCAAGATAAGAAGCAGCAATTGGGATTAATTAAATTGAAAACCCAGCATCAAGTAATGCAACTGCTTAACGCTGAGCAAAAAGAAAAGTTAGCTAAAATACAGCAGCGCCGCAGGTAATAGGGCGAGGTGCGAGGGGCGAGGTCCGCAACCCGAAGCCCCGCCTTGTATCTACAGAATATTTTGAACCACAGAGGAAGCAGAGGCGCTTTGCGCTCCGCAGAGAGAAGATCATTTATTGTCACTTTCTCTGTGTGCTCTGCGCCTCTGTGGTAGATAAATGACCTAAAACCTAATACTGACGCGGGGTAAACCTGCTACAGGTATAAAAAACCTTGCTATGTTAACTGCAAGGTTTTTAAATTTCTCGAACCATTAAAAATCACTTAAAAAAGTCATCTTCGTTTTTTGCCATCATTGCTTCAATGTCTTCAATCATGTCTTGGCTGAATTCATCTGCAGAAGTGATGGGTGCTGAAATTTTATTATTTTCAAACGACCATTCACCTAAATCAATAAGTTGGCAACGCTTTGAACAAAAAGGGCGATACGGACTTTGTTCTGACCATTCTACTTTTGCTTTACAGGTTGGGCAGTTAACCACTGTTGGCATAATTTACTCTCTCATTAATATAGGCTTTGCGACTCAATTTATAATAAACAGCTAAGCTTTCTATTTAAAAACTAGTGACACGATTAACCTCAGCAAGTGAGGTCACACCCTCTGCGGCTTTACGAATACCCGATAAACGCAAATTGTTATATCCTGCTTTAAGTGATACCTCAGCAATTTCTAATGAGTTACCGCCGCGCATTATAATTTGTGCTATTTCAGGCGTAATTTTCATTACTTCGTAAATACCCACACGGCCTTTGTAGCCATCGGTACAGTTTTCACAGCCTTTAGGTGCGTATAAAACCATGTCTTGAATTTGTTGTTCACTAAAGCCTTGGCGTATAAGCTCTTCGCGAGGTAACTGCTCTGGTGTTTTACATTTAGAGCATAACCTTCGGGCTAAACGCTGAGCTATAATTAAACTAATAGAACTGGCCACATTATACGCGGGTACACCCATATTTAACAAACGAGTAATCGTTTCTGACGCTGAGTTGGTATGCAGTGTTGACAGTACCAAGTGACCTGTTTGCGCCGCTTTAATTGATATTTCTGCAGTTTCTAAATCACGTATTTCACCCACCATCACCACATCGGGATCTTGACGTAAAAACGCCCGCAGTGCATTAGCAAAAGTCATATCTGCTTTAGTATTTATTTGTACTTGGTTAACCCCTTCGAGGTTAATTTCTACCGGATCTTCGGCGGTACTAATATTCCGCTCCGGCTGATTGAGTATATTTAAGCCCGTATACAAAGAAACCGTTTTACCTGAACCGGTTGGGCCGGTAACCAAAATCATTCCTTGCGGTTGCTCAAGTGCATCGAGATATAGTTTTTTCTGTTCGGGTTCATAGCCTAATACATCTATACCTAACATGGCACTGGATGAATCAAGAATACGCATTACAATTTTTTCGCCCCACAAAGTTGGCATGGTACTAACACGAAAATCAATACTTTTACGCTCTGTTACCTTAAGCTTAATACGGCCATCTTGTGGTTTACGCTTTTCTGCAATATCCAGTCGCGACATTACTTTTATTCGCGCCGATAGCTTACTGGCCAATGTATTTGGCGGGCTGGCTACTTCGTGCAAAATACCATCAATACGAAAGCGAATACGGTATTTGTGTTCATAAGGTTCAAAGTGTAAATCTGAGGCGCCTTTTTTTATTGCGTCCATTAAAATTTTATTAATGTAGACAATAATAGGGGCGTCGTCTTTGTCATCGTCTTTAGGAGTGTGTTCTTTGTGCTGCTCAGAATCGAGTTCAGCAAACTCTTTAAATTCGTCTTCACTTAAATTTAAACTGCCAGAGGCATCGAGTAATTGCTCAATTTTGTTATCGAGCTGGACGTAGTCAACCACAACTACTTCGCACGATAAACCCGTGCTAAATTCAAAGTTTTCGAAGGCACCATAATCGGTAGGATCTGAGGCGGCAATATACACTTTTCTGCCTTTTTGTACCAAAGGCAAAATGTGGTGTTTGCGGATCAGTTTTTCTTTAACTAGCTCAGCTGATATTTGTGCAACATTAAAATCTTTTAAATCAAAAAAAGGCACTCTAAATAAATCAATGCATTGCTCAGCTAAATCTTTACTGTCTATTTTTCCACATTTAGAGATAAGCTCTGCAGTTGACGAAAAATCTTGCTGCCGTGTTTTTACGGTATCAGTATCAACCCGGCCGAGGGTAATAAATTTTCTTAATAACGGTGAGTTAATATTCATTGCGCACCTGATTTAATCCTTCTTTAGTCAGCAATTTATCAGAAAAAAGAAAGGAATACATTAATCGTACCAATTCAGCAGATAATTTACTGATAAAAATATCAGTTTATTGCGCTGTGATTGGGTCAGTCACTCTATATTGTAGACTTTGCTTGCTGTAAATAATAATTATGTAGCTTAAGTAAGTCTTGTTTTACATCGTTTAAATCGCGGTTATTATTTAAAATATCATCCGCTTTTTGTTGTTTATGCTCACGAGACATTTGTGCGTCAATAATTTGCTCTGCTTGTTCAATGCTTATTTTGTCGCGCTGTGTAGTACGTGCTATTTGCACCTCTTTGGGAACATCTATTAGCAAAGTACGATGACAGTAGCCATCAAGCCCATTTTCAAATAATAACGGGGCAACTAAAACCACATAGTCGCTTTGCGCGTTTTTTAAGTCAGTGAGTAGTTTAGTGCGTATTAAAGGGTGCAACAGCGCATTGAGCCATGTTTTTTGTTCAGGATTACTAAAAATACGCGATCGTAGTTCGCCACGGTTTAATGCGCCATGTTCATCGAGTATGTCAGTGCCAAAATGCGCAATAATCGCTTTTAGACCATCAGTACCAGATTCAACTACTTGGCGAGCCACAATATCAGCATCAACAATAGTAATGCCTTGTGCTGCCAACATATCGCTAACTGCGGTTTTACCACAGCCAATCCCGCCGGTTAGTCCCAATACCCAGTTATTTTTTTGATGTTGTGTATTGCTCATAGTTAGTAGCCAATAAAATTAAAATAGCTGTTTTGCAGTTGCGTTCCCCATAGCATAGCTATCCAGCCGGCTATAGCTAAGTAAGGGCCAAAAGGAATGGGGGTTGCTTTGTCTTTACCTTGAATGCTCAGTAGGGCAATGCCAATTACAGCGCCAACTACGCTTGAGAGTAAAATAATGGTCAATAACGATTGCCAACCCAGCAGTGCGCCAAATACGGCCAGTAATTTAAAGTCGCCATAACCCATACCTTCTTTGCCGGTTATTAACTTAAACAGCCAAAACACGCTCCATAAGCTTAAATAGCCACATGCTGCGCCAATAATGGCATCGCTAGGGGCTATGGTATACCCCATAACTGAGGCAATTAACGCTAACCATAAAAGTTGCAAAGTAAGCTGGTCCGGCAGTAGCATGTGATCAATATCAATAAAAGTCAGTGCTACCAACGCCCAAGTAACTACAATGTACAATAAAGCCTGCTCTGTAGCGCCAAAGGTGTAGGCAACCGCTAAACTTAAAATAGCGGTAATGGCCTCAACGATTGGGTAACGCACTGAGATTGGGTTATCACAGGTTGCGCATTTACCTTTTAAAAATAACCAACTAATAATGGGAATATTTTGCCATGGTTTAATGGCTGCTTTGCACTTTGGGCAACATGAGTTGGGCTTAACTAAATTAAACGTGTCAGTCGTTTGTGCGTTGGTCTGTTTAGCCTTTGGGCTGGTTAGTTCATCGGCTAATAATAAGCGGCATTCAGTTTGCCATTCTTTTTGCATCATTAGCGGCAAGCGATAAATCACCACATTTAAAAAGCTACCAATACATAAACTCACTAGGCCAATCGTGGTTAAGTAAAACCATAAATGGTTTTGCATCGTGGCGGTGATATCAATAAAAAAAGTATGCATTTATCTTACCTAAAACTAAATTCTGTGTTGATAATACAGTGGTTTTACATAAGTGCAAAATTAGGGTTTAGGTTCAAGGTTAAAGGTTCAAGGTTCAAGGTT
>NZ_PNCV01000102.1:0-209 GCF_005886925.1 Pseudoalteromonas sp. S3260 | reverse complement strand
CATATCAGTAGGCGGGAGTTTACCTCGCGCATTTGTGTTTAATATCCTAGACCTGACGCGATATAAAATCGCTGCTACGAAAGGCACTTACTGCTAAAAACAATTTTTCACCACAGAGGGTTCCGAGGCGCTTTGCGCTACACAGAGGTGGATTGGTATTTTTTAAGCATTTCTCTGTAAACTCAGTATTCTTATATGGACTCCCCGTT
>NZ_PNCV01000101.1:0-6222 GCF_005886925.1 Pseudoalteromonas sp. S3260 | reverse complement strand
CTATTACAGAGAGATACAAGGTGGGGCTTTATGCCGCGCAAGACCAAGGTCATTGAACTATACCCGCGCCTCGCAGCACGTTGCCCACAGCTCGTAACTTTCAAATAATAAAAAAAGGAGCATTGCTGCTCCTTTTTAAATTTTACTTAGGTTTATTTAATATCAAACCGGTCGGCGTTCATCACTTTTACCCATGCGGCGACAAAGTCGTGTACAAAACGAGTTTTGTTATCGTCTTGAGCATAAAACTCTGCCAGTGCACGGAGTATTGAGTTTGAACCAAACAGTAAATCAACACGCGTAGCCGTGTACTTAGTTTTACCACTAGCGCGGTCGACTATGTTGTACTCGCCTTTAGCTGCAGGCTCCCAGCGGTTGTTCATGTCGGTTAAATTAACAAAAAAGTCGTTACTCAGTACGCCTACCTTGTCGGTAAATACACCATGTTCACTATTGCCATAGTTAGTGCCTAGTACGCGCATACCGCCTAGTAATACGCTCATTTCTGGTGCGGTTAGCCCCATTAATTGGCTGCGCTCTAGCAATAGCTCCTCGGCGGATACAGCATAGTCTTTTTTCAGCCAATTTCTAAAACCGTCATGAATTGGCTCAAGCACATCAAACGATTCTGCGTCAGTCATGTCATCACTAGCATCGCCACGCCCTGGGGCAAACGGTACGGTTATATCAACCCCTGCCTTTTTAGCCGCTTGCTCAACCGCAGCGGTACCGCCAAGTACAATTAAGTCGGCCATACTAACAGGCTTAGTTAAACTCGCTTGCAGTGTTTCAAGTGCGCTAAGTACTTTAGCTAAACGCGCAGGCTCGTTACCTTGCCAGTTATTTTGCGGAGCAAGGCGAATACGGGCGCCATTTGCACCACCACGGTGATCTGAGCCTCTGTAAGTGCGGGCGCTATCCCATGCGGTATTAATTAAGTCGGTTTCACTTAATCCACAATTAAGTAGCTTCGCTTTTAAATCGGTTATTTCAGCGTCGCTTAGGGTGTAATCAACTGCAGGAATAGGATCTTGCCAAATTAAATCTTCACTGGGTACATCGGCGCCCAAATAACGTGATTTTGGCCCTAAATCACGGTGGGTTAACTTAAACCATGCTCGGGCAAATACGTCAGTAAAGTACTCAAAATCGTCATTAAAACGCTCAATAATTTTACGGTACGCTGGGTCGAGCTTCATTGCCATGTCGGCATCGGTCATTATTGGGTTTAAACGAATCGAAGGGTCTTCCACATCAACGGGTTTGTCTTCTTCTTTAATATTAACCGGCTCCCACTGATGAGCACCGGCAGGGCTTTTGGTTAGCTCCCACTCGTAATTAAGCAACAATTTACAGTAGCCGTTGTCCCATTTAGTTGGGTGGGTTGTCCATGCGCCTTCAATACCTGAGGTCATGGTATCGCGACCAATGCCACGGGTTTTATGGTTATTCCAGCCAAGGCCTTGCTCGTGCACATCGGCGGCTTCAGGCTCTGGGCCTAAGTTTTCTTCTTTGCCGTTACCATGCGTTTTACCTACTGTATGGCCACCGACCGTTAGCGCTGCGGTTTCTTCGTCGTTCATGGCCATGCGGGCAAAGGTTTCGCGCACTTGTTCTGCGGTTTTAAGCGGATCGGGTTTACCATTTACCCCTTCTGGGTTTACGTAAATTAAACCCATTTGCACTGCCGCTAATGGGTTTTCCATGGTATCGGGTTTATCAATCTGGGTATATCGCTCATCACTTGGCGCAAGCCATTCTTTTTCTGCGCCCCAATAAACGTCTTTTTCTGGGTGCCAAATATCTTCACGGCCACCGGCAAAACCAAAGGTTTTTAGTCCCATTGATTCGTACGCCATATTACCGGCTAAAATAATTAAATCGGCCCATGAAAGCTTGTTGCCATATTTCTTTTTAATTGGCCATAATAAACGGCGCGCTTTATCTAGGTTGGCATTATCTGGCCACGAATTAAGTGGTGCAAAACGTTGATTACCGGTACCACCACCGCCTCGACCATCAGCTAAACGGTACGAGCCCGCAGAGTGCCATGCCATACGGATCATCAGGCCTCCATAGTGCCCCCAATCAGCTGGCCACCAAGGTTGGCTTTGAGTCATTAAATCTTTTAAATCGGTTTTAAGTGCTTCTAGGTCGAGTGAATTAAACGCGTCGGCGTAATTAAAGTCGCTGTCGTAGGGGCTGCTTTTGCTATCGTGCTGATGAAGAATGTCTAAATTAAGTGAGTTTGGCCACCAATCTGTATTGGTGTTTTCGGTTGTAGTATTACTGCCGTGCATAACCGGGCATTTACCCGCTTTATGATTATCCATATTGAGCTCCTTTTTAAGTATAAATAAAAACGCCCATGCTTACTGCTTTTGGCATTCACCAATTGGGAGCGCTGTTATTTTATTGCCATTAAATGAATGACGTTTATGGTCTCTGCTTATTCAATATACGTGTAGCTGCTTTGATACGCTAGGGCAAAGTAATGCTTTAAAACGATTACTCTCATTTATAAATATGATGGTGCTGCCAATGTTTGTGCTTAGCGTAAATAAATATCAAAACTTTTTATAAAATAGATGATCGTTATTAAAAATAGCCACGTAATGTACGGTGAAGGGTTTGAAAGTGACTTAAGTTTTCTTAAGTGCACAGTGGAATACCCCCCTTCGCCATGAAATTATAGTATAAAAGGTGTATAAGTTACTTATGCACCTTTATTTCTTTCTTATTTTTATCTATTTGAATTTAGTTAAGTAAAAATTCAGGTAGGCACATATACACTAGGCCTTATCTCCTATTGTTCCCTTGATATGTTGATGTAGTTTTTTCCAGCCCACCTTGGGCTGGTTTTTTTTGCCTATAATTACTGCTACTCAAGTTAATGCCAGCTTCCCTATCCTCACCCTAGTACCAATGATGTGCGCATGTTAAAGTTAACAAAGCGATTAATTAATTTTTTAACTAGGCATATCAATGCGTTTTTATTTTTTACTATTTATTGTATTTATTGGTGTTTTTTCATCTGCGGTGCAAGCTGCTGATAAAAACACCGCAGCACTCAACGAGCAACAACAGCGTGAATTAGCACAGCTAGAAGCCCCTTTGTACAAACCATTACTTGAACGTTATATTCTCGACGAATTAAAGTCGGTTCGCCAAGATCAACAAAAACTGCGTGAAGACGTGACCAAACAAGTTACGCATGCACAGTTAGACACCGCCGATCGGGCGCTTACCTACACCACAGATACCATTAATAATGTATTTTTTATTATTACCGCCACCGCGTCTATTTTGGTATTAGTGGGCTGGAACTCGTTACGTGATGTAAAGAACAAAGTAGAAGATATAGTAAACACCCGAGTGAGTGTTATTACTGATGAGTATGAAGATCGCTTGAAAATTTTAGAAGAGAAACTGCGAGTACGTTCTGAAGAAATACTCAGTAACCAAGAACGTATATCGATCACCAACGAAGTTCATTCGTTATGGATGCGAGCCAACCTAGAAAGTGATATTGCCAATAAAATTGAAATATTCGATGAGATTTTAAAACGTAAACCAGAAGATGTAGAAGCCATTGCCTACAAAGCGGATGCATTATTAGAGCTAAATGAGACTGAGCAAGCCATTGAGCTTTGTAATCAAGCAATTGATATAGATAGCGACTATGGTTACGCCTATTGGCAAAGAGCCTGTGCGTATGCTTTAACGCATGAGCATGCAGATGCTCTAGCTGATATAAAAATGTCGCTTGAATACTCGCCTAACTTACGAAACGAGCTACTTCACGAAAGTGCTTTTGCCAGCCTACATGATAACGATAGCTTTAATGCTATTGTTTCAAACGAAGCTTAGGGTCTGCTGACCCTAGCGCTTGAAGTATAAGTCTATTGATTTAGAGAGCAGCTCGTCTAGCTGCTCTTCAAAGTCTTCTATGTCAATTTCAAAATGATTTAAGTACGCTTTAGCCTGCACCTGAGATAAATTGCGGTTTTTAACGCTGTATTGGCGCTCATCTTTTTGCTTGTCGTATCGAGGTAAAAATAATAACTGCGCATAATAAGGCGATTTAATGTGCTTGTTCGCAAAGCGACAAAAGTCTTCAATGTGGTCTACGCCATCAGGGCCTAAACAGCCTGGCTCTACTCGATACATTACACGAATTTTTTTCTCGTCACTTAGCTGCATAATTAATAATTACCTAAAAAATAAAACCCTAACCACTTTACCATCTTTAATTTGATAGCTTGAAATAAGCTCTGAACGTTTATCTATAACGTTCGCATCCGTTGAACAGGTTTCTGACAGTTCATGGTCTATTACAATATCACCATGCACAATACGCTTGATTGGTGATGAGTGCAGACACTTAAGTTTTTTAAACATAATGCCATAACGCGCTATTAGTTTTTCTTTACCTTTAAATAATAGCTCATTCGGGAAAATATAAAACTCAACATCTTCATCATACATGCGAATAAATTCTTCAATGTTACGCGCGTTGTAAGCATTTACTAATTGCTCAACAACAGCAAGTGACTCACGCGACTGTTTTGCTTTGGCTTGTTGCTTTGCTGTGAGTGCTTCTTTTGCTTGTGTAACTGCTTGCTCAGCTTGCGCAACAGCCTGGGCTTTATCCGCTTTACTATTAGGCTGCTGAACGGGCTTTGTAGATTCGCTGCCAAGTACTTGAGAGTCATCTGCTTTTACTTTATCAACAACCGGCTTTTTTGGTGTATTAGCCTCTTGGCTTAATGTATCAAGCGCGTCTTGTTGTTGCGCTGCATTTTTTTGCTGTGTTTGTTTAGTCTCGTCCAGCGGTGTTGATTGCTCTATAGCATGACTATTTAACGTGAAAGCGGCCAATAAACAGGCACATATGATGAATGAAGGTTTCATGGTTTTCCTAAGTACGAAGACTAAATACAATTAAAGCGCAACATAGCAAATTTTAGGCCTCTGAGATAGTTATTATAACGTTATAGCTCATTACCAATACTGCTCAACCGTGATATGTCCCGGCTCTTTTCGACGATTACGCTTATAATTTTGAGCCAATAATAACTCTGTGGTGTCTTTAACCATTTGCGGATTACCACACAGCATAAATTGGGCATTATTTGGTGTAGCACACAGCCCCACATGTTCAGATAGCGCGTTATTTTCTATCACTGTGGTTATTCGCCCAGCTAAACCTTGTAAAGGCTCCTCACGGCTAACTACCGGCACATAATTAAGCTGCCCTGGATGAGCCTTTAATAACTTATTAATTAGCTCCTGATAGCTTAAATCGCTATTTAGGCGCACCCCATGCACTAAGTTGATATGTTTGTATTTTTGCCATACCTCACTTTGCTGCAATATAGATAAAAACGGGCCAATAGCGGTGCCGGTGCTAAGCATCCAAAGTTGTTCACTCGCTGGCACTTCGTCAAGGGTAAAAAAACCGCTAGCACGGCGTTCTATTAGTACGGTGTCACCTGGGGTAAGTTGTGCTAAATGCGATGACAATTGGCCATCGACTACGTTAATTAAATAAAATTCTAAATTTGGATCATCTGGTGCGTTAACATACGAGTAAGCCCGAGCAATGCGTTTTTCACCGTCCATAACAGAGAGCTTTGTAAATTGCCCTGCTTTAAACGGCTCTACATCGGCGTTAACCGTTAAGCTAAATAACGATTCATTCCACCATTTAACTGACTTTACTGTGGCATCAATCCAATTAGACATAATTACTCCAGAGTGTAAAACGTGTTTTAGCTATCAGCTAAAACCTTAAAGTGCTTCATTTTAAAAGCAAGTTTTATAACTTAAACATTAGCATTAAGTTATAAATACTGACAGGGAAATAAATGAGAAGACAGCGAGCTTAGAGTGACGAGTATCGAACAACGAGCTATGCTAAAACCTGAGACCTTTAATCTACTCTTTTAGCGCAGCGTCTCTTTGTCCTCTTTGTGAATAATGACCTTGCGCGGCATAAAACCCCGCCTTGTAAATTCAGAAGTTAACCATATCAGTAGGCGGGAGTTTACCTCGCGCATTTGTGTTTAATATCCTAGACCTGACGCGATATAAAATCGCTGCTACGAAAGGCACTTACTGCTAAAAACAATTTTTCACCACAGAGGGTTCCGAGGCGCTTTGCGCTACACAGAGCTAGATTGGTATTTTTTAAGCATTTCTCTGTAAACCCAGTGTTCT
>NZ_PNCV01000100.1:0-791 GCF_005886925.1 Pseudoalteromonas sp. S3260 | reverse complement strand
CTTATATGGACTCCCCGTTTTTTGTCAACGAAGTATTTATTAAATAAAGATTAGATGCTGGCTTATATACGGACTCTATTTGGGGAGCTACCCCTGGTCACTTTAATGTATTCGCCCCTTTATGACTTTTCTCGGTGGCGGTATTTTATACCTAGGCACGGAACAGTCTCTTAAAGGTCAGTCTTACCCTGATTTTAAACGCTCTTTGTTGACAAAAATTTAAGCCGTTAATAGCGTTGGCTGATAACATTCGTTTTTCTTTAGCATTGCAAATGCGGTTCTGATTGTTTTATTAGCCAATGCTATCGCTGCCACTTTTTTACCACGCCTTGCAATTAACTTTTTAAGCCATTCGTCTTTTTCTGTACGGCTCGCTCTTTTTACAACATGTGTGACAACAGCTAGTGCACCTTGATATAACGTGCTACGTAACTTTTTATTTGCCGATGTTCTTGAAATTGAGCCAATTCTTTCTTTGCCACCAGAGCTATGCTGAACTGGCGTTAAACCAGCGCAGGCTGATGCTTCCCGCCCATTTTTAAAGTGTTCTATACAACTAAAGTAAACTTTCAACATCATTGAACCTACAGGCCCAACACCTTCCAGTTTTTGAAGTCGCTCGCATACCTTATCATTTTTGATTTCTTCTTCAATGAGCTTTTCTAGCTCTCTAATTTCTTTCATAACACTTTTGAATTGTTCATTCATTATTTTTAGAGACGCTCTAAATGCCATAGGTACATCTAAATTTGCATCTTCGAGCAGACTTTCCACTGCATCAATCAACTTAT